>NZ_JBQCGW010000058.1:0-37247 GCF_051955275.1 Pseudobacter sp.
TGGATCTTGACCTGAACTCCAGAAGGAAACGTTCTTTCACCAATATTGCTCCTTATATCCGCACATCTTATACCATTGCAGGTTTTTCCAGCATCAGCCTTGACTACTCAGGATCCACCGTTCAACCATCGCTGGAACAATTACAACCTTTGCGTAAAAGTTCCGACCTGCTGAATATACAGGAAGGAAACCCTGACCTGGAACCTGGGTTTAATCACAACGTAAGTCTGCGGTACATGGGAGGCAATTTCAAGAAAGAGTTCATGTTCATGCTGATGGCTTCAGGTGGACTTACCAACAATGCCATTATCAATGCCACTACCATCACAGAGCAGAACAGAAGGATCAGCCGGTATGTGAATGTGGATGGCTTGCCAAGTATAACGGCCGGGCTCAACGTGAACAAGGGCTGGCGTAAAACAGGCTTTCATATCGGTGGTAACCTCAGCTACAGCAGGAGTGGAAGCTATTCCATCATGAACGGCCAGCAGTTCAAATCGCTCAATAACAGCTATAGTGTGGGCGCCAATGCAAGGTATGAGTTGAAAGAACTGATGGAAGTTTCTTATATGGCCAATGTAAATTTGTCGGATGGTAATACACAGTTCCCCAACCAGATAAAAACCAGGAATTTCACCCATACTCATTCTGTAAGACTGGATATAGAACTGCCGGGTAAAGTGTTTTTACAATCTGATGTACAGGCCAGGTTCAATCCGGGTAACAGTTCTTTTGCCAACAGTGTGAATGTGGTAACCTGGGATGCTTCAGTGGAAAAGAAATTCCTGGCCAATGATCAGCTGGTGTTCAAGGCCAGGGTCAATGATATCCTGAATAAGAATACCGGGTATTCCCGTACTATTGACGGCGCCAACTGGAATGAATCCAATGGCTTTGTATTGCGCAGGTATTTCATGTTCTCTGTGGCCTGGAATTTCGGTGGCTCTCTCTGATAAACCTTTAAAAGTTTTTATGAAAAATATCATCCTCTCCATATTGTTCCTCACTGCTGCATTCAATGGCATGACACAGGACTTTTTATCCGTTGGCCGTATTGAATATGAAAAGAAAGTGAACCTGAAAAGGGCCTTTGCAGAATTCAGCCAGAACTTTAAACAATCCGGCCGTACTAACGCTATTGCCATTGGAGGTGGTGGCGGTGACGGCCCGGAGTTTATGACCATCAAGAAAGAAATACTGTTTTCCGGCGATAAGATTTTATACCGTGGCATAGGAGAACAGGGATTTCACGGAATGGGCGGCACAAATGTAACGGTGTTCACCGATCTGCAGGAGCGCAAATCCACTTTTAAGACAGGCTTTGGTGAATCGTTCGTGTTTGAGGATTCCCTCAAATTCATCCGCTGGCAGATTGGCGATGAAACCCGTTCCATTGCCGGTTTCAAATGCCGCAAAGCGATAGGAGTGATGATGGACAGTGTATATGTGGTTGCCTTCTATTGCCCCGAGATCCTGCCACAGGGAGGCCCTGAATATTTTAACGGACTGCCCGGTATGATCCTTGGCCTCGCGATCCCCCGCCTCCATACAACCTGGTTTGCCACAAAAATCCAGATCACCGGTGTTGATGAAAAGCTGATAGTAGCGCCGGCGCCTTCCAAAAAAGAAAAAGTGCTCACCATGCAGGAAGCAAGGGCCAAACAAAAGAAGGATATGGGTTTTATCCTGAAAGACGGTATACCCAATGAAGTACTGGACAGTAACCTCAAAGGCATTAATGTCAAGGGTATGTTCGATTTTTGATTTGAATAGTTCTGAAATAAAAAAGCAATGGCCCGCAGATCATCTGCGGGCCATTGCTTTTTTATTGGTTTTCTTTTTATCAACGTTTTGCCTGGGCCAGTAACCAGTTGGCAAGATCGGTGGCAGCCTGCGGATTTTCAAACTCAGCGGGCAGTCTCTTCCCGTCGATATATTCATTATAGATCCAGGGATCCCCGATGGCCAGCACTTTTCCTTTTCCGTATTCAGAGACTGCCATGATCACATGGCCATCGTCTGTAAATACAGATTTAGCGGGCTTCTGAACAGTGAGGGTGCTGAGCTCTTTCAGAAAGATCTTCTTTGCATTGGGAAGGATCGGATGATTGGCCGGTACTTTGAATGCGCCCTGCTCGTATTGATTGTTGATCACCAGGTGGTACCTGTCTTCATTGAAATGGATACCGAACCTGTTGGCGAGCTGGTTGAAATGTTTGAACTCTGCATTGCCTGAATCGTTGGCCAGCAGCACCAGCACACCGCCTTTCTTTACCCAGTCGCTGATGGCTGTAATATGCTCAGGCAGGATATAATTGGGGTTGGCGGTCTCCTTTTCGTTATCGGCATCCACAATAATGTAAACACCTGCACGCGCCAGATTGCCCGCGGTAGGGGCCTCGCCCAGCGAATCTGTTATGACGCCCGCTGCACGAAAGCGCTCTCCCCACATGCTGAAACCGCTGTTGGTAGGGTCTTCCCAGGTATAGTGGAATCTTTCCGTATTTCCGGATTTGTCTTTTCTGTATTCGTGATTGAAATAGTAATCCAGCAGTACGGTTTTCTGTTTGGTGTTATTGCCGGGCTGTGCTACAGTGCAGGATTGCAGGGCCAGTAAACTGCCGGCCAGAAAAAGGAAAAAGCGGGAAGGTTTCATTGATGACGGGGTTTATAATTCAACGATTCTTTTTTGCTCCTGGCTTTTGTAAGCCGCTTCAATGATGCGGATGGTATTGGTGCCCGCGCTGGCCGGTACAAATTTGTCTTCAAACAAACTGTTCTGAATGGCATCATACAGGCCTTCATAGAACCGGCCGTAATCTCCGGTCCCGGACGGGACTACGATCTTTTTCGGTTGACCATCAATGTTGGTATGGAGCAGTCCGGCTGATCCTGGCTCTTCCACTCCCCAGCTCTCATCAACGGGCATCAGTCCTGCCTGCAGTTTCACTTCCTGCACATCGGCCCGCTGTTTGATAAAGGAGCCATTGGTGCCATGGAAAACATAGGCGGGGATGGGCTCCATCACCGTGTAGCCACTTTTGAGGCGCACACGGAGCTGGGGATAGTATAATAAGATCTCAAAGTAATCATCCACCAGTGAGTGGGGGCGGAGCTTCATGATATCGGCAAATACGGCCTGGGGCATGCCGAAGAGCCAGAGTGCCTGATCGATCACATGAGGCCCCAGATCATACAGAACACCGGTTCCTTTAACGGCCACTTCCTTGTGAGGCTTGGGGCTGAGGATCTGGTTATACCGGTCGTAATGGATCTCTGCTTCCACAATGGTACCGAGCGCGCCTTCTTCGATTACCCGGCGTACAGTGGTGATATCACTGTCGAACCGGCGGTTCTGATAAACGGAAATGATCCTGTCCTGTTGTACAGCCAGTTCTTCCAGTTCTATTGCTTCTGCTACCGTAACTGTGAATGGTTTTTCCACCACCACATGTTTGCCGGCCAGCAGGGCTTCTTTCGTATATCCGAAATGTGTAATATTCGGCGTGTTGATCACTACCAGGTCCACATCGGGATCGGTAAGTATCTCTTCATAGGTATCATAGCTGATGATGCCGGGATAGAGTTCTGCAGCGGTTTTCTTGCTTCTTTCCCATACGCCGCGGAGTATGAAACCCGGGTTCTGCTGAATGAAAGGAGCATGGAAAATCTTACCCGACATTCCGAATGAGCACAGTGCTGTACGAATTTGTTGCATACTTCCACTTTTGAATGTAGCTGCAATATAATGTAATCCGGTTAGAGACTTCTGTCGAGATGCACATAACCTCCATCCACATGGATCAGCTGACCCGTGGTATGGCTGCTGCGTTCACTCAGGAGAAAGGCAGTGGTATTGGCGATCTCTTCGGCAGTGGTCATTCGATTGCCCAGCGGGATCCTCTTTACGATGTTGGCCAGCTTCTCTTCCGGGTTGGGCAGGCTGTTGATCCAGGTCTCGTAGAGCGGTGTGTAACATTCAGCCACAATGATGGCATTCACGCGGATGCCATAGGGCAGGAGCTCTACAGCCCATTCGCGGGTGAGCGCATTGCGGCCACCGTTGGAAGCGGCATAGGCGGAAGTGCCGCCCTGACCGGTCTCTGCGGTTTTGGAACTGATATTCACGATAGCTCCCTTACTGGCTTTCAGGGCTGGAAGCGCATGATGCGCCATCAGGTAGTAATGCACCAGGTTCTTGTGCAGGGAAGCGACGAAAGCATCATAACTTCCTTGCTCCAGGCTCACACCATCATTTACGCCTGCATTGTTCACGAGGCCGTCGATGCGACCAAACTCCTTCAGAATGGCATCAACGGCATTCTTGCTGGCAGCCGGGTCAGTCAGTTCGGCTTCCACCTGCCAGGCATTGCCCCCACTGGCTTTGATAGCATCCACCACTTTCTGGTTGTCGGCCGCTTTGCGGCCGATGATCACGGGGATGGCGCCTTCGCGCGCCAGTACCCGGGCAATGCCTTCGCCGATGCCTTTGGCGCCACCTGTAACGGCAATCACTTTATGTTGAAGTTGGAGATCCATTTTTTTTCTTTTGATTATTTTGTCCAGGCCTTAGCCGTTTGTTTGCTTGTACCCAGTCCATCGATGCCCAGTTCCATCACATCACCTTCTTTTATATAGACAGGATCCGGCTTCTGACCAAGGCCCACGCCTGCAGGAGTGCCTGTAGAGATCACATCTCCCGGAAGCAGGGTCATGAACTGGCTCAGGTAATGCACCAGGAAGGGAATGTTGAAAATGAAATTACTGGTATTGCCATCCTGCATGGTCTTGCCATTAACGGTAAGCCATAAACGAAGATTATGAGGATTGCCCACTTCATCTTTGGTGGCGATCCACGGACCTAGCGGAGCGAACGTGTCGCAGCTCTTTCCTTTCACCCACTGACCACCACGTTCCAGCTGGAATTCCCTTTCGCTGTAATCGTTGTGAAGACAGTAACCAGCTACATAATCCATGGCTTCGGCTTCTTCTACATAGCTGGCTTTCTTACCGATCACTACGGCCAGCTCCACTTCCCAGTCTGTTTTCACACTGTTGCGGGGGATCACCAGATCGTCATTCGGGCCTACCAGGGCAGTAGTGGCTTTGAAGAATACCACCGGCTCTTTGGGAGCGGCCATATTGCTTTCAGCGGCATGGTCTGCATAGTTCAGACCGATGCAGATGATCTTGGATGGCCTGGAAAGGGGGCTTGCCCAGCGTACGCCGGCAGGTACTTCAGGCAGGTTGGGCTGTTTGTTCAGCTGCGCCTGCAGCGCTTCAATACCATTGCCGGTAAAGAAGTCTTCGTTGAAATCAGCAACCAGTTCACTCACATCATACCGTTTGTTGTTGATCACAACGCCTGGTTTCTCATTGCCGGGGTTTCCAAATCTGATCAGTTTCATGTACAGTTTATTTAATAGTTTTTTATGCTTGTTGATCCACTAATATCACCAGCAGGCTCTTAGCGCCATGAGCGCCGATCACCAGTGATTGTTCAATATCCGCGGTCTTCGACGGACCGGCGATGAACACGCCGAATCCTTCCTGGGTTGTATCGATGGCTGCATAGGCAGCATGCATGCTGTCTACCAGCCTGCTTTTTTCCAGTACCAGCACCAGGTGCTGAGTAATGAATGGGAGTGCACGGCTGATGCAATCCGATTCCTGCAACCAGATGGCACCGTTCTCTGCCACTCCCAGCCTGCCTTCCAGTACGGTGACATCGATATTGGCCATATCGTGCAACAGGGCCTGGTTGCTGTTGCGGGGATGGTTCACAAAATCAGCGATACGGTGCAGCTGCGGAAAATGCTCCTGCACGGTGGCCGCGATCTCCTTACGGTCTTTCAGTTCCACCACCAGGCCGCCCACACGTTCCAGTGAGGCAACAAAATGGGGGAGACGTTCTTCTCCGGATGGAAGATACTGAAAGGAAGCGGGAGCCGCTACCAGGGCGGGTTTGTTTTTTTTGATCGCATCAAGGATCTGCTGCCTGCTCACTTCGGTTGTTTTTTGGATGACTGTTGCTGGTACCATTCGCGGAAGCTCTGTTCCGGTACTTCAGGAAGTTCCCGCTGCTTACCCCAGGGATTGAGGCGGCCATTCACGGCCAGGCGTGGAAACCATTTCAGTAACTTACGGGCAACCTTACCCGAAAAGGAATATTTTCCGGAAGATGACAGTACATTGCCCATCACTTTCATGGCAGCTTTTTTACCAGCCGGCGCATGGCCTTCGCGGGTAAGCACCTGCCGCCACTGGTACAGCTGATTATGGATATCGATCTTCACCGGGCATACATCCGAGCAGCTGCCGCAGAGGGTGGATGCAAAGGGAAGGTCGGCATATTCTTTCATGTCGATATTCGGCGCCAGGATGGCCCCGATCGGCCCTGCCACTGCATTGTGGTAGCTATGCCCCCCACTGCGGCGGTACACGGGACAGGTATTCATACACGCTCCGCAGCGGATGCATTTGAGTGAATTGCGGAAGGCCTCGCGGCCCAGCTGGGTAGTGCGGCCATTGTCCACGATCACGATATGCATTTCTGTACCGGGTGCCGGCTTGCGGAAATGACTGTTGTAGGTAGTGATGGCCTGACCGGTAGCACTCCTGGCCAGCAGGCGCAGGAACACGCCCAGGTCGGCGGTTGCCGGGATCACTTTCTCGATGCCCATACAGGCGATATGCACTTTGGCCAGGTGGGCGCCCAGGTCTGCATTGCCTTCATTGGTGCAGACCACCACGGCCCCGGTTTCCGCCACGGCAAAGTTCACGCCCGTGATGGCGGCGTCCGCTGCCAGGAATTTCTGTCGCAGGTGCTCGCGTGCGGCAGCAGTAAGGTATTGCGGATCGCTGGCCCCTGCTTCTGTTCCAAGATGTTCATGGAAGAGCTCGCCCACTTCTTCTTTTTTGATATGGATAGCGGGCAGCACGATATGGCTGGGTGGTTCTTTTCTTAACTGAACGATGCGTTCTCCGAGATCGGTGTCCACTACTTCGATGCCATGCTTTTCCAGGAAGGGATTGAGATGACATTCTTCCGTGAGCATGCTCTTGCTCTTCACTATCTTTTTTGCGCCGCACTTTTGAAGCAGTTGCAACACGATATTGTTGTGGGCATTGGCATCTGCCGCCCAGTGAACGGTTACGCCGTTGGCGATGGCCTGTTCTTCAAAATGCTGCAGGTATGCATCCAGGTTAGAGAGGGTATGTGATTTGATGGCGGAAGCCTGGTTCCGCAGCTCCTCCCAGTCTGGTACAGTCTGTGCGATGCGGTCCCGCTTGGCTCTTACGAACCAGAGGGCATCATCGTGCCATTTCATCCGCTCCGTGTTCTTCAAGAAGTCGTGCGCCGCTTTGGGGTGTGAATGATGGGTAAAACTCATGCTTTCAGCTTCTGTATATTCTCTGTTAGGAGCCTGCCAGGATCTCCGCGATATGCATCACCCTGATTGGCAGTTTTTGTCTTCTTATCAGTCCTTCCTGGTGCATGAGGCAGCTCATATCTGTACCGGTGAGCACTTCCGCACCATGCTGCTGATAGTCGTTCACCTTTGATTGTCCCATGGCCACTGATACCGCTTCTTCCGTAACGCAGAATGTGCCGCCGAAGCCGCAGCATTCATCGCCCCTCTTGAGCGGCACCATTTCTATCCCTTGTACCATCTGCAGCAATTGCAGTGGTTTGGAGAAGAAGGGGAGCATGCGCTCACTGGAGGATCCCAGCTGTAAGCCGCGCTGTCCGTGGCATCCCTGGTGCAGGGCCACTTTGCCGTTGAACTGAGCATTAAGCTCCGTGATCTTCAGCACGTCCGTCAGGAACTCACATAGCTCATACACACGCTGGCGGATGGCGGTGGCGCCCGCCTCATTGGTATCATCATGCAGGTGGTCCTTCACATGCAGCACGCAGCTGCCGGAAGGACTTACGATATAATCATACCCCGCAAAATTCTGTACGAAGTTGCGGTTGCATCCTTTGGTATAGTCTTCAAAACCTCCGTTGGCCATGGGCTGGCCGCAGCAGGTTTGTCCGGTTGGAAACTCCACATCCACTCCAAGCCTGGTAAGCAGGTTCAGTGTGGCGATGGCTACTTTGGGATAGAACTGGTCTACATAACAAGGCACAAAAAGGGCAACGCGCATCAGCTGTTCAGTTTTATATAACCACCGTCGATGGGATAATCGGTACCGGTAATGAAGCCGGCTTCATCGCTGCTCAGGTAGAGTACCAGGCTGGCGATTTCATCCGGGGAGGCCATGCGCCCGATGGGCTGTGACTTCGACAGCTTCTCGAACATTTCAGCTTCCTGGCCGGGGTAATTATTTTTCAGGAACCCGTCCACAAACGGCGTATGCACGCGGGCGGGCGATACGGAGTTGCAGCGGATGCCATCTTTGATATAGTCTTTGGCTACTGAGAGGGTCATGGCCATCACGGCGCCTTTGGCGGTGGAGTATACGAAGCGGTCGCTCAGTCCCACCCAGGCCGCAATGCTGGCCATATTGGTGATCACGCCACCGCCTGCTGCTTTCATCTGCGGGATGGAGGCATACAGGCAATTATACACGCCTTTCACGTTCACATTCATCACACGGTCAAAATCTGCTTCCTGTGTATTGTCGGCTTTTCCGATATGCGCGATCCCGGCATTGTTCACCAGGATATGATGAGGGCCGATAGCATTGAAAACATTCACTACATCCTGCTGGATGGTTACATTACAGGCATGCACATGCGCTTTTCCGCCTGCCGCTGTGATCTCTTTCAAAGCATCAGCGCCACTGGCTTCGCTCAGTTCAATGATATGCACGGTGGCGCCCTGTTTGGCAAACAGGGTGGCAATGGCCTTTCCGATACCACTTCCTCCACCTGTTACTACTGCCTGTTTGTCTTTTAAAGAGAACATGTTTTTCATTTAAAAAAGAATGCTGAAATTAATATGATACAGTAATTGAACTATCCTGATCTATGCTGTCCTGATCTTATGGCCTTTCCAGCCGAAATATGCCACTACTACAAAGCAGACCAGCGGAATGCTGTAACCGTACTGGATATTCTTTGTAAGATCGGCAATATATCCCAGCACCGGTGGCAACAATGCGCCGCCAACGATACTCATAACAATGAGGCTGGATCCCAGTTTGGTGTCTTTTCCGAGGTCTTTGATTCCAAGGGAAAAGATGGTAGGGAACATGATGCTCATGAAGAAGGCGATGCCGATCAGCGCATACACGGTGATCATGCCTTCCGCGAAGATGGCAACGAGCGAAAGCAGCACATTGATGAGTGAGTAAATAGTGAGCAGTTTTGCCGGAGCGATGTATTTCATCAGGAAAGTACCGGCGAAGCGGCCACCCATGAATGCAAGGCCGTAACCCAAACCAAGATAATAAGAGGCCACTGTTTCCTTGATATTCGCAGCTTTCATGGCAATTACAATAAAGAAGCTGCTCACGCATACCTGCGCGCCTACATAGAAGAATTGAGCGATCACAGCCCAGGTAAGGTGACGGTGTTTGAAAGCATGCAAGGGATTGCCACTGCCATCTTTACTGCCTTCTTCTTTGGTATCAGGCATTTTAGTGACCCAGATCAGAATTGCAACCAGTAGAATAACTATCCCTAAGATCAGGTAGGGTAATTTAACGCTGTCTGCTTCCGATTGCAGGTAGGCATTTCTTGCCTGGTCTGTCATGGCAGCCAGCTGAGCATCTGTATAATCAGTACCGGAGAAGATCATTTTACCGCCAATCATGGGGGCTACCAGCGCAGCCAGTCCGTTGAAAGACTGTGCCAGGTTGAGGCGCTGGGTGGCGGAACTCTCCGGACCCAATACCGTAGCATAGGGGTTGGCGGCGGTTTCCAGGAAGGTGAGGCCACAGGCGATCACGAAGAGTGCTCCTAAAAAGAAAATATATTCTCGGGTATTGGCTGCGGGGATAAAGAGAAATGAGCCCACAGCAAATAAGATCAGTCCGATGAGTATCCCTGATTTATAACCAAACTTACGCATCACGAAGCCGGCTGGTAATGCCAGCAGGAAATAAGCGATAAATACGGCAGAGTCTACCAGCGATGCCTGGAGATTGCTCAGCCGGAATGCTTTTCTGAGATGCGGAATAAGAATAGGATCGAGGTTATGTACAAAGCCCCAGAAAAAGAAAAGGCTGGTGACCAGGATGAAGGGGAGCAGCATTGTCTTCCCTGCGGAGGAGGCGGGAATTTTTACAGTAGTTGGTGAAGCAAGCGCCATGTATCGTTAGTTTAGAGTTGAAATATTTTTTTCATCGGCATCCATTTCTCTCCGGGCTTTGCAGTGGGCAGGGCCTGCTGGTAGTTCCACATCAGTTCTTCCCATTGCTGCACTTTGGGGTTGGCTGCATCCGCCGCATGCTTCTTTTCAAAGGAAAAACTGTCATGCACTTCCATGATCATGAACAGGCGGTTCTCTACCCGGTAGATCTGCAGGTCTTCAATACCTGCCTCTTTGATACTCGCAATGATCTCCGGCCATACCGCCTGGTGGTAGGCTTCATATTCATTAATAAGCTCCGTATTCTTTTTCAGGTCCAGGGCAAAGCAATGTCTATGGCTCATTTGGAAGCAGTATTTCGATGATTTGTAAACTCAATATTCATGTATTTTGGCAAATATTCCACCCTAATGCCAAAATAGCTTACTAGTATGGCAATTGCAGCAAATAAGAGCATTGCCAAAATAGATTACTACTATGTTAAAAGGATCAAAACAGGTCAATTGGTTAGTGGCTTATATTGCAACTGTTTAAAAGCAAACCCTTTCCGGGATGGTTTTTACTGGTTAGCCCCCGGAAAAGAACTACCAAATTTTCTAAAATGTGACTGCTGTATGAAAAAGACCTGCCATGCTTCAACCCCGGCATGCTCCAACCAACGCCGGGTTGTTACACTATTTCTATTGGTCCAGCTATTTTGGGCGCTTCCCCTGGCGGCGCAACAGATCCCCGTTACAGGTATCGTAAAAGACGCTAAGGGCGAGCTGCTCAAAGGAGCCAGTGTTAACATCAAAGGAACATCAACGGGCACCACCACAAACGATGGCGGTGTTTTCTCCCTGAATGTTCCCAATGAAAAAGCCATTCTTGTAATTTCAATTGTAGGCCATGCCACCCAGGAAATAACAGTGGGAAAGGAACGCACTTTCAATATCGAATTGAAAGAAGGAAGCGGCAACCCCCTGGACGAAGTGGTGGTGATCGGATATGGGGCCACCATGCGGAAACGCGATCTGGGAGGTTCCATCTCTTCCGTAGGCAAGAAGCAGATCGCCGAGCGTCAGCCGGTGACCCTTTTTGATGCCCTGCAGGGACAGGCTGCCGGTGTACTGGTGACCAATGATAACGGTGATCCTGCCGGTCAGGGTACCATCCAGATCCGCGGTGCCTCTACCATCAACTCCGGTAACGGTCCGCTCTATGTGATCGACGGAGTACTGAGTGAGAATGGTTTTACTTTTGTGAATCCCGCAGATATTGAATCTATCGAGATACTGAAGGATGCCGCCTCCACTACCATTTATGGCGCACGTGGCGCCAACGGCGTTATCATCATTACCACCAAAAGAGGCAGGGACGGTAAATCCCAGGTGAACGTAAGCTATAACCATATCATGGGTAAACTGGCCCATAAGATGCGCACCACTTCCGCCGATGAACTGCGCGAATACCGCAGAATGCGGGGAGACGGAAACCAGGGGGTGAACGTGGATTCCGTGAACCCTTACCTGAATTCCGATAATGATTACCAGGACCTGCTCTTCAGAACAGCCAACAAGGATGTACTGAGCATGAGCATCTCCGGGGCACAGAAAGGCGGAGCCAATTATTATGCGAGCATCAATTATACGGACGACCGCTCCATTGTGATCAACAGCTGGATCAAACGCATTCAGTCCAAGGTCAACGTAGGATATAACCTGAGCAAGAAATTCACTGCAGCACATAACCTTACCATAGTTTATCAGACCGGCAACAACGTACCCGTGGGCAATACGGCCAAGCAGGTATGGGAGCGTAACCCCTGGACCAGCATTTACAGGCCGGACGGACAGCTGAGCAGCTACGTGGAATCCAAAAGGAACCCGGTAGCGGTGGCGATGATGACCAAGAACAATGATAATAATTATACCATCCAGCTGAACAATACCCTGAACTACCAGTTCTCACCGGATCTGAAGTTCACCACCATGTTCAATGCCATCCTGGAGGACCTGAGCAATAAACAGTTCTCCCCGGCCTACCTCACCAGTGGAGGAACCGGAGATGCAACGGGAAGCAATTATATGGCCCGCAGATTTTACTGGGAAGCACAGGCTTTCTTCAACTATAAGAAAAGCTTCGGTGATCATGATCTGTCGGCTACACTGGGTGTCAGTGCCGACAGGAGAAAGTTTGAAACCTACGAGATCGGTATGTACCGATACCTCAGTGAAGACATCAATGTGTCAAACGCAGGGGTGATCGATCTTACCAAAACATCCACCGGAGGTACTGCCAATGCCGATGCATCTGCGTTCGGCCGACTGGGGTACACTTATCAGGGTAAGTACATTCTGCAGGCATCTGCCAGACGTGATGGCTCTTCCCGTTTCGGACAGAATAATAAATTCGGGACTTTCTTCTCCGGTTCAGCAGCATGGCGCTTCTCCCAGGAGAAGTTCATGGACTGGGCTTCCGGTTTTCTGCAGGATGCCAAACTGCGATACAGCATCGGTCAGTCAGGTAATGACCGCATCGGTGATTATGCTTCGTATTCAAACATGATTTTCGGCGAGCAGTTTTACAATGGCCAGAGCGCTGCCGCTCCTTCCGACAGATTGGGTAACAGCAACCTCAAATGGGAGACCACCACCACTTCCAACCTGGGGCTTGAGTTTTCTGTACTGAGGAACAGGTTGAACTTCACTGCTGAGTACTATGTGAAGAAAACCACTGACCTGTTGTATGATGTGGAGCTTCCAAAAGAAAGTGGCAAAAGTATCGTAGCCAAAAACCTGGGTAATATCAGGAATGAAGGGTTTGAATTCACTGTACAGGGTACACCGGTTCAGACAAAGAACTTCAGCCTGGAAATAGGAGGTAACGTCTCTGTGATGAGAGGCTCTATCGATAAGCTGAATTCCAGTTCCGCCATGATCATCAACCAGTGGTTGCTGAGAGAAGGTGGAAGGATCGGTGATTTTTACCTCTGGAAGAACCTGGGTGTTTACCAGTGGAACGAATCCAATGCCTACAACGAAAAGGGAGAGCGCCTCAATGTTGTGCTGGGCAGCAATGGTACCCCGAATGGCTCCTACACGGATGCTACCGGCAAAGCTTACACCGGACAGATCTTTACCAAGAGCCGTAACGGCAGCAAACTGCTGGGTGGTGATACCGAGTGGTTGGATGTGAACAATGATGGTATCATCGATGATTATGATAAGATCATTGCAGGTAATGCCATCCCTGATTATTTCTTCGGCTTCAACACTACCATCCGCTATAAGAATATTTCATTGAACCTCCTGTTCAACGGACAGATCGGAAACGAGATCTATAACAGTGTCCGCGGTGAACAGAACAGGAATAACTCCACGTATTCTCCTCCCATCTGGGATGCCATTGTGAATGCATGGTGGAAACCGGGTGATGTGGCCATCTACCCACGGTTTGCTTCCAAAGATGATCGCGGCAGCATGGCTCCGGGCTATAATAGCCTGTACCTGGAAGATGGTTCTTATATCCGCCTTACCAGCGCACGCCTCAATTATTCAATTCCCGCAGAACTGGTACGCAAGTGGAAACTCAGTACGGCCAATATCTTCCTGTATGGCACCAACCTGCTGATGTGGACCAATTACTCCTGGTATGATCCCGAGTTCTCTTCCAATGGTTTGCAGATCGGTCTGGATAATGGAAAGTATCCCAAGAGAAGGGAAGTGGGCATAGGTATCAATGTTAACCTTTAAACGATTGCACAATGAAAAAGACAATTCTCAATATAGCGATGCTGGCAACGCTGGCTGTTACTTCCGGAGGTTGTGAGAAGTTCCTGGATGAACGTCCACTCACACAGGTGCCCGTTGAAAGTTATTTCAAGAACACCAAGGATATCAACGCAGCCCTCACCGGCGTTTATGCTTCCTTACAAATGGAAATGACAGGTGGTGGCACCGGTAGCACCTGGGGTAAATATTATTTCTGGGGCGAAGGACGTGCAGATAATTTCGATAAAACACAATACAATTTTGCACATGCACTGGAGATCGCTTTCAATGGTCTCACTGCAGGTAATGCCGCGTCTAACTGGACAGGCCTCTACCGCACTATCGGCAGGGCAAACAACTGTATCAAGAATATTCCACTGGTGCCGCAGTACGACAGAACCGCTACCAAAGCGATCATTGACAATGCCATGGCGCAATCCTATGCACTGCGAGCCCTCAGTTATTTCTGGATCGTAAGATTATGGGGCGATGCGCCGGTGTGGCTGGAACCTTACACCGATGTGAACGAGAATCCGCGCAAGGCAAGGGAATCAAAGGATAAGATCATCAACGAAGTGATCATCCCTGATCTTGAAAAGGCATATGAGCTCATCCCTAAAAATGCAACACCCTCCCAATGGCTGATCGGCGAAGGTGCCATCTGCGCCATCATGGCCGATGTGTATATGTGGAGGAACGAATACCAGAAAGCACTGCCCTGGTTCGATAACCTGTTCAAAGCAAAATCGCCTACGGGCAAGGTGTTTACCGGTATGAGCGCTGCTGACCTGGTGGCACAGGCCGATTGGAAGAAAGTATTCGTCAACGCAAATACCCACGAGAATATCTTCAGCATTCACTGGGATTTTGCCGTGAACGGTTGCGCCTGTACACCTGTATCCCTTTATCACAGCAACAGTCCCAATAAGATCGATTCTCTCACCTGGGTGGTCTGGCGCGATGCTGTGCCTGCCGACTGGAGAAGAACACAAACCATCGATTACAATGTGAGCGGTCTTCAGGACAGGCTACTGAAATTCTATCCGGCTCCCACATCCGGCAACCCGGTTTGGAATGATAATACCAAACAGGTACCAGTTTATCTCACCATGTACCGCCTCACTGACATGATGTTGTTATATGCAGAAGCAGTGAACCAGAACGGTGACCTGGTAACGGCACTCAAATGGCTGAACATTGTGCGCAACCGCGCCAACCTGCCTTCCTATCTCGATACGGATGCAGCCGTTGCAACCAAAGAAGCCATGCAGAATGCCCTCCTCAATGAGCGTCGCTGGGAACTGTTCGGTGAAGGCAAACGCTGGTTTGACCTGGTACGCACCAGAAAAGTACAGGAAGTGATGGATCCCATTCTCAAGATCAGGCAGCACAGGCAGGGCGTGGAAGAGATCGGGTTTGGATCGGATGAAAGGAAATGGCTCTGGCCCATCCACCGCACACTGATCGAAGACAATCCATTACTGAAGCAAAATGAACCTTACAACTAATTGTACAGTTATGAAAATCATCAAACTCAATATACCCGCAATTGCTTTGCTGCTGATGGTTGTTGCTACCAGCTGTAAAAAACTCAGCCTCCAGAAGGATTACAACCGCAAGCCCCATACGCTGAGCCCGTACCTGGAAAAAACAGCCGGCAAATACCTGACAGACCGCGCCACCGGTGTGGCTGCGCCTAATGATACACTCTTCGTATGGATGCTCCGAGGCATTCAGTATGCAGAGATCGATCTGGCCGAATATGAAAAATCAGGCAGAACCTTCGTGCTCCTTCATAACGACGCGATCCGCAGAGTGACCAGGGTAAGCAACAAAGACTCCATGCAGACCGATTGTTTCTTTGGCGCCAATTTCGTGAATGGAAAACCTGCTCAGAAATGGCAGGACTATCCGAAGGAATTTGTAAGGGATTATCTGTTATACCTGATCGCTACCAGCGTTCAGGACCATTACACCATCAAGGTGGCTGATGAAAACCAGGAAGTAGGTACACTGGCGGCGGCAGGCGCATTCAATGCATTGCCGGCAGGTGTTACCAGGCAGGCTACCTGGCCTTTTGATCCGGCCAATAATCCTAAATCACTTATCAGGTTCAAAGTGCTGAACTCTTCACCTTCCAATACATCGGATTATCCGATTGTGGTAAATGATGTAAGGAATGTGCGCACCAGCAGCCTGCTGGCTACCAATGGCACGGTGCATGTGATCGACAGGTATGTGCCGCCCACATTACTTCCCTGATGACGAGTGATGATCAGGCTTATAAAAATGTCAGAATCCTTTATACAAAGATCCGGCTCTGGCCGGGTCTTTTTCCTGTATATGGGATATCTTCATCCCTCCGATAATCGTGCTTTAATCGAAAACTGATACAAACGCAATGAACAGGAAGCTGGGCTCTTTATTGATGGCAATGGTGCTGCTGACAGGCAGTCTGCCTGCCGATGCGCAACAATCAAAAAGACTGAACGATAACTGGGAATTCCTGCAACAGGATCTGGGTGGTATCTGGGAAGCTATCCGCCCTGTGGGCAAGGGCAATCCCGAGAGCGTACCGCTCTGGAAGACCGTTACACTTCCTCACTGCGTGAATGCCATCGATGGTGTGGACCCCGATGTGAATTATTACCAGGGGCCTGCCTGGTACCGAACGCAGTTGACTATCAGTAACCCATATACGAAGGGTAGAACACTGCTTCATTTTGAAGGTGCCGGGCAGAAGATATCTGTATATGTGTACGATAAACTGGTGAAAACCCATGTTGGAGGATATGATGAATTCACGGCAGACATTACCGACGCGGTGGAAGCATTCACAAAGGATCCGGTGTTCCGGAAACAATTCAACGGAAAGATCCCGGTGAGCATACGAACCGATAATTCCCGCGACCTGGAAATGATCCCCAGCAGTTTATCAGATTTCAATATTTATGGCGGCATTTACCGGTACCTCAACCTGGTATATGTTCCGGCTGTATCCTTCGATAAATTATTTGTGAAAGCCGAAGTGGATAAAGATGGCAAAGCCGGCAAGCTGACCATCACTCCACGATTTTACGATCCCGCTTTTGAGGGAGGCGAAGCCGGCATCGAACTTCGTATTACAGATCCTGCCGGAAAACTCGTGCAACAGAAGACTGTGCCGATGCCAGTGGAAGGACCAGAGCCTGTAGAACTGGCATTGAAGAAACCACGTATATGGTCAACCGATAATCCGCAATTGTATACCATAGAGGCCGTTCTGAAAACCATTCATGGAGATGTGAAGCATACCGTCAGGACCGGATTCCGTCATACTGAATTTGTAGAAGAGGGGCCATTCCTGCTCAATGGTAAGCGGCTTCTGCTGCGCGGCACCCACCGCCATGAAGACCATGCCGGTGTTGGCGCTGCCATGACGGAGGATATGATGCGTAAAGAAATGATCATGATGAAGGAAATGGGCGTGAACTTTATCAGACTGGGGCATTACCAGCAAAGTCGCATCATCCTTCAACTCTGCGATAGCCTCGGCATCCTGGTATGGGAAGAAATTCCCTGGTGCCGTGGCGGCCTTGGCGGAAAGATCTACCGCGATCAGGCAAAGCGGATGCTGGTGAATATGATAGAACAACATTACAATCATCCTTCCGTATTCATCTGGGGACTGGGCAATGAGAACGACTGGCCCGGCGATTTTCCTGCGTTCAATAAAGACAGTATCCGCGCTTTTATGAGCGAACTCAATGATCTCAGTCATAACCTGGATCCCGATCGCAAAACGGCCATCCGCCGTTGCGATTTTTGTAAAGACATCGTGGATGTGTATTCTCCCTCCATCTGGGCAGGATGGTACCGCGGCATTTACACGGAATACAAGAGCGTATCCGAAATGGAAATGAAAAAAGTGAGACATTTCCTGCATGTGGAATGGGGTGGTGATTCTCATGCAGGCCGTCATTCCGAAAGTCCGGATAAAGCGCTGATGGCCGTGAAAGCCGGAGGTGCCGCGGATGAGCGCGCAGGCGATGCATCCCTGTATGGTGGTGCAGCGCGTGTGAGCAAGGATGGCGACTGGAGCGAATCCTATATCTGCAACCTGATCGACTGGCACCTGAAAGAACAGGAGACCATGCCCTGGCTCACGGGTACAGCACAATGGCCTTTCAAGGATTTCTCAACGCCCGTCCGTCCGGATAATCCTGTTCCTTACATGAACCAGAAAGGAGTAGTGGAAAGGGATTTCACGAAGAAAGAATCTTATTACGTTTTTCAGTCGTACTGGACCAGCACGCCCATGGTGCATATCTACGGTCATAACTGGCCGGTACGCTGGGGTGATGCAGGAGAAGAGAAGATGATCAAAGTGTATTCCAACTGCGATGAAGCGGAAGCATTCCTCAACGGTAAGAGTCTGGGCATAAAGAAACGCAGCAGCCAGGATTTTCCGGCGGCAGGACTGAGATGGGCCGCTGCTTTTAATAGAGGCAACAACACCATCAGGGTAATCGCAAAAAAAGGCAAAACCATCGTTACCGATTCCATCTCATTCCAGTACCAGACAGAAAAATGGAGCAAATCTGCACAGGTGAAACTGCAAAAGCTTTCCGAAGCAAACGGCATCGTAACTATGCAAGCCACTCTCCACGATGTCAATGGCGTTCAATGTTTAGATGCCGCCAACTGGATCCGCTTCACACTCGCCGGTGACGGCCAGCTGATCGACAACCAGGGAACATCATCCGGCTCCAAATACGTACAACTTTATAATGGCCGTGCCATCATCCGTATCAACACCAACAAGGGTAAATCAGTGCTCAGTGCAACAGTTCCATCTGTGCCCTCAGCCTTCGCAGAACTATAAAAATTATTCATGCTGTGCCCAGTCGCTCGCTGCTGGCGGGTGCCTTCTATTCCTTCGCCTCCGGCGAACAAAATCATCTGCCAATGAAACGATTCATCACCTTATTGCTCCTTGCTAATTCTCTCAGTGTTTTTGCACAATCCGATCCTGCACTGAAGCTCTGGTACAACCAGCCTGCTTCCATCTGGGAAGAAGCGCTGCCACTCGGCAATGGCAAAACAGGTGCCATGGTGTTCGGTGGTGTTACCCGCGAACGTTACCAGCTCAATGATAACACCCTCTGGAGCGGAGCTCCCGATCCCGGCAATAATCCCAATGGACCTTCGGTATTACCACAAGTCCGTGAAGCAGTTTTCAAAGGCGATTATGAACTGGCCGCAAAGCTCTGGAAGAAAATGCAGGGGCCATACTCTGCGCGTTACCTGCCACTGGGCGACCTGCAACTACAATTCGCCCATCCTGATTCTACCACCGAAAAATATTATCGCGATCTCGATCTCAACAGTGCCATCGCTACTGTCCGCTATACACAGAATGGCGTGGAATACACCCGTGAAGTATTTACCAGCTTTCCTGCAAAGGCAATGGTGGTAAGACTTACAGCCAGCAAAAAAGGCGCTTTGAATTTTAATGTGGCGCTCAGCAGCAAGCTGCGTTTCAAAACAAATGCAGCCGCGGCCAATCTCCTGGTGCTGAAAGGCAAAGCCCCGAAATTTGTGGCCAACCGTCCTTATGAACCTAAGCAGGTAGAATATGATGAGGATCCGAAAGGGGAAGGCATGACCTTTGAGATTCAGGTGAAAGTGGTGAATGAAGGTGGTACAGTGAAAGCAGGTGGCGATCAGCTGACTGTGAGCAATGCCAGCAGCGTTACCATCTATCTCACAGAAGCTACCAGTTTCAATGGTTTCAACCGTTCCGCCGGTTTACAGGGAAAGCATCCATCCATTGAAGCCATAGCCAATATGGGTAAGGTATCAGGCATTCCATACGACCAGTTGAGGAAAGCACATATAGCCGATTATCAATCTTTATTCAATCGCGTCAGTCTGAACCTGGGAACAGATGCGGAATCCCTGAAACTACCCACCGACCTCCGTTTGAAAACTTTCAGCAAACGTGGTGGTGATAATCCGCTGGTGACATTGTATTACCAGTTTGGCAGATACCTGATGATCGCGGCTTCACGTCCGGGTGGACGCCCTGCCAACCTGCAGGGCATCTGGAATGATCATGTGCAGCCACCATGGGGCAGCAATTATACCACCAATATCAATACCGAAATGAACTACTGGCTGGCGGAGAATACCAATCTCTCCGAATGTCACCAGCCGCTTTTCGCTTTTCTGAAAGAGCTGGCCGTAAATGGCGCTGTTACAGCCAAAGTGAATTACAATATCAATGAAGGCTGGGTAGTGCACCACAACTCGGATCTCTGGGCCAAGACCTCGCCGCCCGGAGGATATGAGTGGGATGAGAAGGGAGTGCCCCGCTGGAGTTGCTGGCCCATGGCCGGTGTATGGATGTCTACCCATCTCTGGGAGCATTATCTTTTTACAGGGGATCTGAAATTCCTGCGCGAGCAGGCATACCCGTTGATGAAAGGCGCTGCTCAGTTCCAGCTGCACTGGCTGCTTAACGATCCCGCGAGTGGATACCTGGTCACCAATCCCAGCACCTCACCGGAGAATACTTTGAAGAAAGACGGAAAGGAATACCAGGTGAGCATGGCTAGCACCATGGATATGTCGCTCATCAGGGAGTTGTTCAAAGCACTCGTCAAAGCTGCCGATATCCTGAAGATTGATGCAGATTTCAAAGCGAAACTGATAGATGCACACGCAAAGCTTTATCCCTATCATATTGGCCAGTACGGGCAGTTGCAGGAATGGTTCAAAGACTGGGACCAGCCTACTGATAAACACCGGCACCTGTCGCATTTGTACGGGCTCTATCCCGGCAGTCAGATCACCGTGGTGAATACGCCTGAACTGGCGGCAGCTGCCAAACAATCATTGATTCACCGTGGTGATGTAAGCACCGGCTGGTCCATGGCCTGGAAAGTGAACTGGTGGGCCAGGTTGCAGGATGCAGAACACGCTTACAAGATCCTCAGCGATGCCTTTACCTATATCAATCCAAATGAAGTCCGCGAAGTAATGGGCGGCGGCGGCACTTATCCGAATCTCTTTGATGCCCACCCTCCATTCCAGATAGATGGAAATTTCGGGGCTACTGCAGGTATCACAGAAATGCTGCTGCAGAGTCATGATGGCCGTATCAGCCTGTTGCCCGCATTACCCAAAGCCTGGCAGACAGGCGCTGTGCATGGAATCAAAGCAAGAGGAAATTTTACAGTGAGCATCAACTGGAATGATGGCGCGTTTAAAAAAGCTACCATATTATCCGGATCAGGCGGCAACTGCCGTATCCGTACAACCGTGCCCGTTAGAGTAATAGGTGCTGCCACTACGGAAGCCAGAAGAACCAATCCCAATCCGCTGGCATTTTCTAACGGCATTCCGGCGTACCGGATCGCAAATACTGCAGTCATTATTCCGCTGCCTGAACAGCAGGAATATGTGATCGATTTTCCCACCGTAAAAGGAAAGACCTATACCATTCTTCCTAAATAAGATTGTATGAAAATTTTTTCTAAAATTATAGTTGTAGCTGGCCTGCTTGTAAGCGCCAGTGTAATTGTAATAGCGCAGCAGCCTGCGTTCCAGCAGGTGGCCCCCGGTGTATGGAAGGCCGTGATCGGAAAGCCTGAAGCCTATAACCTGCTCAATGCCGCCGGCACACAGCCGAATAAACAGGCACTCGGAAATATGAGCAGGCCCACATTCCCGCTGCCTTTGGCTGAGATCAGTGCCACGGTACGTGACGGAAAAACCTATTTGCGTTTTCCCCTGGTGAAACAGGAACAGCTCTATGGGTTTGGACTGAACTTCCAGACCGTTCATCAGCGTGGTAAGATACTGCAATTGCATGTGGATCATTTCGGAGGAAAAGACAATGGCCGTAATCATGCGCCCACGCCTTTTTATGTAAGCTCCAACGGCTACGGCGTGTTCATCAACAGCGCCCGTTATCTTACTGTATATGCGGGTTCGGGCGTAAGAAAGGATAGTAAGAACTTTCCGGAAGCCCGTGATCGCAACCTTGATAAAAACTGGCAGTCGCGCCCTTATTCCGATGCTGTAGAGATACTGGTGCCGGCTGCCGGTGTGGAGATCTACATCTTTGCCGGTCCGAAAGCCATCGATGCGGTCCGACGTTTCAACCTGTACAATGGCGGTGGCTGCCTTCCGCCAAGATGGGGGCTTGGTTTTACGCAGCGTGTACAAAGATTGTACAATGATACTGCTGTAATAGAAGAAGCCAGTTTGTTTGAACAGAAAGGTTTTCCCCTTGATTTCATCGGTCTGGAACCTGGCTGGCAAAGTAAATCATATCCCTGTACTTTCGAGTGGGACAGTACCCGCTTTCCGCGCCCCGCGCAGTTTGTAGCCGATATGCGTAAACAGGGCATCCGCGTGAACCTCTGGCTCAATCCATATGTAAGCCCGGATGCAGGCATCTATAAATCCATCAGGCCTTTTACCGGCTCACACACCGTGTGGGTGGGAGCAGTGCCGGATCTCAATACACAGCAGGGGAGAAGCATTTTCTTCAATCAGCTTAAAAAGGATCAGGTATCCATTGGCGTTAGTGGATACAAAATAGACGAAGTGGATGGTTATGATCATTATCTATGGCCGGATGTTGCCACCTTCCCTTCAGGTGTCACTGCCGAACAGCAGCGTCAGACCTACGGACTGCTCATGCAGCGCTACAGCACCGATATGTTCCGTCAGCTGAACCAGCGCACATTCGGACTGGTGCGCGCCAGTAATGGTGGCGGCGCTTCTTTCCCGTATGTGATCTACAATGATTATTATAACCACGAAGATTTCATTACAGCGCTTATCAACAGCAGCTTTGCCGCGGTGCTCTGGACGCCCGAAGTGAGGGCCAGCAAAACAGGAGAGGAATGGCTGCGCCGTTTCCAGACCGTGGTATTCTCACCCATGGCCATGATCAATGCCTGGGCCAGCGGCACCAAGCCCTGGTCGTACCCGGAAGTGGCAGATCAGGTGAAAGAATTCGCATTGCTGCGCATGCAGATGATGCCTTACTGGTATTCTGAATTTGCGCGATATCATTTTGAAGGAACGCCCGTCTTCCGCGCCATGAACCTGGAAGATGGCTTTGTGCAGGAGATCAAAACAGAAAAGGTTGATCATAATCTCGAACAGAATCCATATGCGGAGGCACTTTCAAAAGAATGTAAAGACCAGTACATGGCTGGTGAATACCTGCTGGTGGCGCCGCTCTTCACCGGACAAACCTCCCGTAAAGTGATCCTGCCCCATGGTAAATGGTATGATTTCTATACAGGTGAATTTGCCGGTGACGGAGAAGTGATCACAGTCACACCGGGCCTCGATAAGATCCCTGTGTATGTAAAGGACGGAGGAGTGATTCCTATGATGCCGGCGCGTTTACATACTCCCGGAAAAGGAGAAATGGTGGACATCGAAGTAAGGCATTACGGAACGAAACCAACTACCTATAAGCTTTACGATGATGATGGCGAAACCTTCAATTATGAAAAAGGTGCATACAGCTGGAGGACCATCAGCATTCAGAAAAATGAACAGGGACAATTGACTGGCTCTGTATCAGCTGCTGAAAAAGGGAAGCCGAACACCATCGGGAAGGTCAGCTTTACATTCATGACCAAACCGGAAGGCACCAGCTCTATTAAGGCCAAAGCCATTGAAGTGCTGCGCAGCCAGGTGATTGCCGAAGCCGATAAAGCATTGACGGAAAAACCGGTTACTGTTACTGCAGCGTTCTCTCCCCGCAGTGCAGGAGGCCCCCATGATTTCTTTTCTGAAGGCGACTACTGGTGGCCAAACGAAAAATCAGCTGACAGTCCTTATGTTCAGAAGGATGGTATGACCAACCCTGATAATTTCACGGCACACCGTCATGCCATGATCCGCCTGAGCCGGCTGGTTGGTTCTCTCGCATCCGCCTGGCTGATCACCGGAAAAGAGGAATACCGTAAACAGGCGCTCCTGCATTGCAAGGCCTGGTTTGTAGATACCGCCACAAAGATGAACCCGAACCTGCTCTTCGCACAGGCTATCAAGGGACGTGCAACAGGCCGTGGTATCGGCATCATCGATACCATCCAATTAATGGAGGTGGTACAGGCCCTGATGCGCATGGATACTGTGTCCGGTGGTGACAGGGAGCTGATCAGCCAGATCCGCCGCTGGTTTGAAGAATACCTCCAATGGCTCACTACCCATCAGTATGGTAAGGATGAAATGAATGCGGCCAACAACCACGGTACCTGCTGGGTTATGCAGGTGGCAGCCTTTGCACGTTTCACCAATAATCAACAACTGATTGAATTCTGCAGGGACCGGTATAAGAAAGTGCTGCTGCCAAACCAGATGGCAGCCGATGGCAGCTTCCCACTGGAACTGAAGCGCACTAAACCTTATGGATATGCGCTTTTTAACCTGGATGCCATGACCATGACCTGCGAGATCCTCAGCACTCCAGGAAATGATCTCTGGAGCTTTACCACAGCGGATGGCCGCAATATCAAAAAAGCTATCAGTTATATGTATCCCTTCATTGCAGATAAGAACAAATGGCCATTCAGACAGGATGTAATGCACTGGAAGGAGTGGCCGGTAGCGCAGCCTGCCTTGCTGTTTGGTGCACAGGCTTTCAACCAGTCAGCCTGGTTCAATACCTGGCGGGAACTGGATCATGCACCCACAGAAGATGAAGTGATCCGCAACCTGCCCATACGTAACCCTATCATCTGGCTTAACTGATTATTACAGTAATGAAAAGACTTACTTTATATTTCGCATCTGTCTTGACTCTTATTAGCCTGACGGAACTGAATGCACAGGTGAAAGGAGATGAAGATGCAGAAATGTTCAACCGCGCCAAAGCCCGCGACCAGCAGGCCATCGATGAAGCCAGGACAGGCTGGTGGGCGCAAAGCATGAAAACCCACAACCAGCGTATAGCCTGGTGGCAGGACGCCCGCTTCGGCATGTTCATTCACTGGGGCATCTACTCATTGCCCGGAGGAGAATGGAACGGGAAGAAAGTAGCTGGTTATTCCGAACATCTCATGCGTAAAGAAAAGATCAGCAGGGCTGATTACCTGCAACTGGCGCATCGCTTCAATCCTGTTCGCTTCAATGCGGATGAATGGGTGAAGCAGGCGCAGGATGCGGGAATGAAATACCTGATCGTAACGGCCAAGCACCACGATGGCTTTGCCATGTATGATTCTAAGGTCGGCGACTTCACGCTCACGCAACAGACACCCTTCAAGAGGGACCCCATGGCTGAACTGGCAGCTGCCTGTAAGAAGCATGGTCTCAAATTCGGCTTCTATTATTCTCATGCGTTCGATTGGGAACATCCGGATGCGCCGGGCAACGACTGGGAGTACAATAATCCGGGCGGCGACAAGCTTCTGCATGGCGGTACCAACTGGTATGATGTACATCCAGCACTCCTCCCCAAAGCACAGCGATATGTAACGGAAAAAGCCATTCCGCAGATCCGTGAATTGCTCAATATGTATCATCCGGATATCCTTTGGTTTGATACGCCTCATAAATTACCCCTCTCTGAAAATATCCGCATCTTAAAAGCGATCCGCGAAACCGATCCCAATGTAGTGGTGAATGGCAGGCTGGTAAGAGCCGCAGGAGCGGAGCTGGGTGATTATAAGAATACGGCCGACAGGCCCGCGGAATTCTTTCCCGTGACCGGCAACTGGGAAGCGATCCCCACTACCAATGAGTCATACGGTTATCATCAGTTCGATAGTTCCCATAAATCCGTAGCGCATTTTATTCAGCTGATCGCCAGCGCCGCTTCACGCGGTGGCAACCTGCTGATGAATATCGGCCCGAAAGGAGATGGCAGTTTCGATACAAAAGATCAGGAAATCCTGAAGGGTATCGGACAATGGATGAAGCTCAATGGCAATTCCATTTACGGAACAACGGCAAGTATATTGCCCATGCAGAACTGGGGCGTGATCACGCAGAAGAAAAACCGGATCTACCTGCATGTATTCAACTGGCCCGCCGATAAAACTTTGCAGGTGGGCGGTTTTAAAGGAAAGGTCTCAAAAGTCTGGCTGCTCAGCGATGCAGCTAAAAAACAGTTGCCTGTTCAAATAAAGAATCACGTACTGCGCATCAGCCTTCCGGCGCTGGCGCCCGATAAAGTGGATGCTGTGATAGTACTGGAGACTGCCGGAAACGTTTCCGCAGATTCCACGCGTTATTTAGCATCAAACATTGTAGTATCGCGTTTGCTTGCTTTCGATGCAAAGCAGGAAAATGCTGGTTTCAGGTTCGGTGATGGTAAAACAGACAAATATTTCGTGGAAGGATGGAAGAATGATAACCAGTCACTGAGCTGGAACTTCAATACTTCAGAAAAAGGAACATACAGCATTTTGGTGAAGTATATTGCAGGCGGGGGGAAGTACCTGCTTACGTTAGATAAAGCATTATTTGAAAAGCCGGTGAGTGCAAAGAAGGGCATAGTAACGGAAGAAGCGGGTACAATGATCATACAACCCGGCTGGCATCAGCTCAGGATCAGTCCGAAGCTGATCGGAGGCAGCGAACTGATGAAATTACTGGAAGTACAACTGATAAAAACAATACAATAAATCCCGAACCATGAAGCAAGTCAGTATCCTGGTCATCTGTTGTCTATTTGTAATAACCATGCAGGCTCAGCTCAATGTACCTGCCGTGTTTTCCGATGCGGAAAAGCAAACGGAACTGATGCTGAAGAATGCTGCTGAACGCAGAAAGGAAAAGCCGGACCTCGTTTCCCCGAGAACCCTGGAGAACGGCGAGTTGAAGATGGTGGCGAGCCGCGACTGGACCAGTGGTTTCTTTCCCGGCGTACTCTGGTTCCTCTACGAATATACCGGCAAGCCGGAATGGAAAGAGAAAGCACAGGCTTACACTTCCTTCATTGAAAAAGAAAAACTCAATGCAGGTACCCATGATATGGGCTTTAAGATCTACTGCTCCTTCGGAACGGGATACCGTTTGACCAATGAGCCGCGATACCGGGATGTGATCCTGGAATCCGCACGCACACTGGCCAGCCGTTTCAATCCAACGGTGGGCTGTATACGCAGCTGGGACCATAGCAAAGACAAATGGGATTTTCCTGTGATCATAGATAATATGATGAACCTGGAACTTCTCTTTGCGGCCACACAGCTGACCGGGGATTCCGCATATTACCGTATTGCCGTATCACATGCCAATACCACCATGAAGAATCATTTCAGACCTGATTACAGTTCTTACCATGTGGTGGCTTATGACAGTCTTACCGGCAAAGTGGAAAAACGCCAGACGCACCAGGGCTACAGTCATGAGTCTGCCTGGAGCCGTGGTCAGGCCTGGGCGCTTTATGGGTACACTCTTTGTTACCGTTTTACGCGCGATAAAAAATACTTACAACAGGCAGAGCATGTTGCACAATACATCCTCCATCATCCCCGCCTGCCAAAAGATAAAGTAGCTTATTATGATTTCGATGCACCCGGCATACCTGATGAGCCGCGCGATGCATCTGCTGCAGCCTGTATGGCATCTGCTCTTTATGAATTGAGCCAGTACAGCACCAAAGCTGCCGTATATACCGCAGCCGCCAATACCATAGTGGAGAGCCTGACAAAATCCTATCGTTCTCCCATCGGAGACAACAAAGGATTTATTCTGTTACATAGTGTAGGTTCCAAACCCGGCAACAGTGAAGTGGATGTGCCGCTGAGTTATGCAGATTATTATTACCTGGAAGCCTTGCTGCGCAGCAAGCATATGCATGATAAGATGTTTGTTTTGCCTAAACCTTCTTTAAAGCTGCCTGCCGTGATTGCCAGTAATATGGTGTTGCAGCAGCAGACCCAAGCGCCGCTCTGGGGCAGTGCTGCCGCCAATGCCATGATCACAGTTGTTACTTCATGGGACAAAAAGAAATATATCGCCAAAGCCGATCCTTTCGGCAACTGGAGAGTAGCCGTGAGCACTCCCAGGGCCGGTGGACCTTATTCCATCAGCATAAGCGATACCAAACCCATTACTCTCAATAATGTAATGATTGGTGAAGTATGGCTTTGTTCCGGGCAATCGAATATGGAAATGCCGGTGAAGGGGTTCAGAAATCAACCGGTCCTCGGTGCAGAAGAAACCATCCTTGAAAGTAATAATCCCGATATCCGTCTTTTCCGCGTGGAGCGGGCCACAGCACTTGAACCTGTCAATGATGTGAATGCGAAATGGGAAACTTCTTCTCCCAAAAGCGCCCGCGAATTCAGTGCAGTGGGGTATGGCTTTGCGCAGATACTGCAGAAACAACTGAATATACCGGTAGGGATCATCCAGGCAACCTGGGGCGGTACGCCTATCCAGGGTTGGATGAGCGAAGAAAATCTGAAAGAATTCCCTGAAACGAAATATCCGGCTCACCGCACTGTGATCAACAAGAACCATCCGAAAGTACTGTATAATGGAATGATCCATCCGTTGACCGGCTATGCAATAAAAGGAGTGCTTTGGTACCAGGGTGAGACTAACAGGTCTGAGTATGCGCTATATGAAAAGATGATGCCGGCCATGGTAAAGAACTGGCGTAACAGCTGGGGTGGGAAAGATTGGGCATTTTACTATGTACAGTTAGCTCCTTATAAATATCCCAGCGCTGCAGGCGACGCTCCTTTTATGCGCGAAGCGCAGGAAAAAGCCGGCCTGGCAATTCCACAAAGCGGCATGGCCATCAGCATGGATGCAGGGGATTCCATCACCATTCACCCCGCTAACAAAACTGTGGTGAGCAGGAGACTGGCGTACCTGGCGTTGGGTAAAACCTATGGTGTGGAAGGCATCAGTTATGAAAACCCTTCTTTCAAAGCGATGAAGCTGGCGAATGATACGGCAAAAATATCCTTCAATAACGCCTTACTTGGGCTCACCTCCTATGGCCAGGAGATCAAAGGATTTGAGCTGGCCGGAGAAGATCAAGTATTTCATCCTGCGCATGCCTGGCTCACCAATGAAGGAGTGAGCGTCATCAGCAACCATGTACAAAACCCTGTAGCTGTCCGTTACGCCTTTAAAGATTACATAATAACAAACCTGTACAATACAGACGGTATCCCGGTTGCGCCCTTCCGCACAGACAACTGGCCATAACCGCCTGCCAAATAATTATTTCGCAGTGCCCAGTCGCTCGCGTCCCCGCGAATGATTGCTATTTTGTCGCCTCCGGCGACCAATCAGGAATAACACCCGGTTGGTTCGCCGGAGGCGAACTGCATATTGGTCACTCGCGGGGACGCGAGCGACTGCAGCACTCTGATCAAATTTGACCGTCTGCTAATTCAGCTTAATACGTGGTTAAAACCACAGCGTTCCCGCGCAGGAATATTGTGTTAGTTACATTCGGAATTAGTTCCGATTCAACCGGTAAATCTTTTACGCTGATGCGACTCGTATTATTGCTTGCTGCTCTGCTTTCGGGCATCGCCTCATATGCCCAGACCAATCAGTTCCTGATCACTGATTATGGCGCCAAAGGAGACGGTGTTACGCTCAACTCAATACATATTCAGGCTGCTATCGACACCTGCGCCGCCCGCGGTGGTGGTAAAGTGATTGTTCCCGCAGGAAGATTCCTGACTGGAACCATTGCGCTGAAAAGCGGAATCACACTGGTTTTACAGAAAGATGCTTTTATTGTTGGCAGTACGGATGTGAACGATTATCAGAATCTGGACCCCTTCACTGACGGGCTGGGTATTGATGTCGGTTATGCATTGGTGGTAGCCGTTGATCTGAAAGATATTGCCATTGAAGGGGAAGGCGCCATCGATGGGCAAGGCAAACAATTACGCGAAGTGCAGATAGCCACCGATACCAGGCCCGAAGCACAGCGATGGGGCAGAAGGCCATTCCTGCTTCGCGTGGTGCGTTGCGAAAATGTAAGGGTGCAGGGCGTAAAATTATTGTTCGCAGCTGCCTGGACTTCGCATTACTTTCAATGCAAACGATTACATATCACAGACGTGAAGATCACGTCCTACGGCGTTCCGCACAATGACGGGATGGATATCGATGGTTGCAGTGATGTGAGAATCACTAACTGCGACATCGAAAGCGGGGATGATGCACTCTGCTTTAAAACCACCAGCAGCGCCATGGCCTGCCGAGATATCGTTGTCAGCAAAATGCGCCTCAAGAGCGGGCATGGTGCCATCAAAATGGGCACCGAGTCAATGGCCCCTTTCGAGAATATAAAAATCTCCGATTGTTATATCTACCATACAAACAATGGCGGTATCAAACTGCTGACGGTGGATGGCGCTCATCTCCGCAATATCGAGATCAGCAATATCACTATGGTGGATGTGAAAACGCCCATCCTGCTCCGCCTGGGATCGCGCCTCAGTGTATTCCGCAAAGGCCGCGATGTGCAGCAACCTACCGGCACCTTTGAGAAGGTGGTTATCCGCAATGTAAAAGCAGAGGCCTCCGCCAATGCACAACTGAAGCCAGCTTCTGGCATTCTCATCACCGGTGTGCCCGGTCATTATATCAAAGATGTTACCCTTGAAAATATCTCCATCCGCCTGGCAGGTGGAGGCACTGCTGTTCATGCCCGCCAGGAAGTGCCGGAAGCTATCGATAAATACCCGGAAGTGAAAACATTCGGCCCGCTGGTGCCAGCTTATGGGATCTGGGCACGTCATGTAAAAGGACTGACACTGAATGCTATTTCGTTTGTCCTTGACAGCAATGATGCCAGGCCCGTCTTTATCTGTGAGGACGGAGAAGATATTACCCTTGCCAACTGGAATATTCCTGCCACACATGGCGCTGAATCCATTATCCGTCTTGAAAACGTAAGGAGCGCGCTGATCCGTAAGAACAAAGCCAAAGGGAAGGCCAGTGCCTTCGTGCGCATCGAAAAAACTGATGGATCCAATATCAGGGTAGAGAAGAACCGTATCAATGGAATTGATCCTGCCCGAACTGTTCACCAATAAATAAATTATGCTAACAATCTCAATTCAAAGGCACCGGTTTCGCCTACATGAAAAATGCCTTAAATGCTGCTGCAAAAAAAATTATTGATCCAGTAAAACTTGCCAAAATGATTCGTTCAAATCTTATCTCGGTCATCAACGGAATGCAACGGCGGTCCCTGCTGCTCAGGGTCACTGCCATGGCTGTTCTGTTCATCGCGCTGTTCAGCTGGCAGCACGCCTCCGCACAGGAAGGAAAACCGGTAACGCTGAAAGGCTTTGTTACCAACCAGCGTGGAGAACCTCTCCAGGGTGTGAGCATCCTGGGTGCTGGTAAATCCGTTACTTCCGGCAACGATGGCGCCTTCTCCATTGAAGTGCCTGCCGGGACGGAGCTCGTTTTTTCTTACACAGGGTTCGCCGATCAAAAGATCACTGCCCGCAATAGTCAGGCTGATCTCAGGATACAGCTGCAAACAAAAAAAGACCTGGATGAAGTTGTGGTGGTGGGTTACGGTACCAGGAGGAAGTCGGAGGTTACCGGCTCCATGGTTTCAGTAAATGAACAATCCATCCGCGATATCCCCACACCCAACCTCGCCTCTGCCATGCAAGGCCGTGCGGCTGGTATCGATATCCAGAAAGTGAATGGTAACAGCAAACCCGGTGCAGGCGTATCTATCCTGATCCGTGGCTCACGTTCCGTACGCGCCGGCAACGATCCGCTGATAGTTGTAGATGGAATTCCATTCAGCGGGAATTTCAATGATATCAACCCGGATGATGTTACTTCCGTTGAAATACTGAAAGATGCTTCCGCCACTGCCATTTACGGATCACGCGGCGCCAACGGCGTTATACTCGTCAGCACCAAGCGTGGTAAGGCAGGCAAGGCCGTTGTAACTTACAGTGGTTACGGCGGCAGCGTACAGGCCCTGGGAAAATACAAGATGATGGACGCTAAAGAATTCTTTGAATTCAAAAAATGGGCATACTACAATGGCCGCTTCATTTCCGGCAACAACAGGAAATATACAGGCCCTGAAGATCCTGCGATCCTGGCTGCAGAGTTCAGCGCAGAAGAACTGGAAAATATCAACAGTGGAAAATCCACCGACTGGCAGGACCTGGTGTATAAGAATGGATTCATCACCGATCACCAGCTGGGGGTGTCCGGCGGTTCCGATAATACACAGTACGCACTTTCCGGTGGCTATTACAAGGAAACCGGTGTGTATCCTGGTCAGGCTTTCGAGCGCTTCTCTCTCAAACTGAGTGTTGACCATCAGTTGAGCAAGATGTTCAGGATCGGGCTGAGTTCCCTGAATACATTCGGCACCACCAATGGTGAAGGCTTCAACCCGATGTCGCAGGCGCTTCGTGCTTCTCCGATGGTATCTCCTTACGACAATGACGGGAAGCTTCGCAATGATTTTGTACCCGGTTCCGCCGCACAGGTATGGAACCCGCTGGCCGACTTCCTGCCCGGTGCGAAAGAAGAGAGGAAGAAAAGGAACAGCTCTTTCAATACACTTTACCTGGATGTGAATCTTGGTAAATGGGCGGAAGGACTGAAGTACCGCTTCAATGCAGGTGCAGAAATAAGGAACGAAAACTACGGTAATTTCTACACCAGCAAAACCACTAACAATATGGGCGCGCCCTCCACAGCGCAGAACAGGAACAACCAGCTGACCAACTGGACACTGGAACATTTGCTGAACTACGACCGCACCTTCTTCGAAAAACATAAACTGAGTCTCACTGGCCTCTTCAGTGTGCAGGAACAGAAAACGCAGAGCAGCACTTTCAACAACAATGATATTCTCAACGATGTGCTGGAATATTTCAATCCAGTGTATGGCTCCAACCTCACCGGTTCCGGTAATACCGAAACATGGGCACTGGTTTCCTATATGGGCCGCCTGAACTATAGCTATGATGACCGGTACATGCTGACCGCAACCATGCGTACGGATGGTTCATCCAGGCTGGCGCCAGGCAATAAGTTCAAAACCTTTCCTTCAGGAGCCCTTGCATGGAATATCCATAATGAAGAGTGGTTCAATGTGAAGCCCATCAGTAACCTGCGTTTGCGCGCCTCCTATGGTGAAGTGGGCAATGCCTCCATCAGTCCTTATCAGACAATGGCCCGCCTCAGTGCATTGCGCATGAACTTCGGCGATCAGACCACCACCGGTGTGTATCTTACAGATGTGGCCAATGCCAACCTGAGCTGGGAATACACGGCCACTACAGAAGTGGGTCTCGACTTCGGTTTCCTCAACAACCGCATCACCGGTACCATCGGCGTGTACAAACAACAAACCAGAGACCTGCTGTTGCCACAGACACTGCCACATACTTCCGGGATTCAGAACGTAGCGCTCGCCAATGTGGGAGCTACCGAGAACAAGGGAATCGAATTACAGGTCAGCGCCAATATCCTGGTGCCCAAATCAAGGAATGAATTCGGATGGTCTGTGGATGCGAATGCCTTCATCAACCGGGGTAAGATCACCAAACTCAGCGAAGGCGTTACCCAGGATATCAGCAATAACTGGTTCGTGGGGCAACCGATCGGCGTGATCTTCGACAAGATCAAAGATGGTATCTGGCAGAATACAAAAGCGGATACAGCGCTTGCGCAACAATACAAACAAACGCTTTCCGGTTCCGGTTCCGTGATCGGCACCATCCGCTTCCTGGATTATAACCAGGATGGAAAGCTCGATGATAACGACCGCGTGATCCTTGGTTCCAGCCAGCCCAAATGGCAGGGGGGTATGACCAACCGTTTCACTTACCGCGGCTTCGATCTGACCGTTGTTGCCTTTGCAAGAGTGGGCAGCACTTTCAGAAGCACGCTCTCAGGTGGTGGATTCGCCAATACCTACCAGGGTACTTACAACAATGTGAAGACACGTTTCTGGACACCGGAGAATCATGAGAATGAATTTCCAAAGCCGAATGCCGACAGGACCAATACGCAGAATAACAGCCTCATGGGCATCTTCGACGGAACTTACCTGAAGATCAGAACTATCAGCCTTGGGTATACGCTGCCTCCCACTATCCTGAAGAGACTGGGCGCCAGGAACCTGAAACTGTACTCTACAGTGGAGAACCCTTTCATCCTGTTCTCGCCATTCCGCAACCATCCCTTCGGTGGCCTCGATCCTGAAACCGGTGGCGATGCAGACAGCCCGTCTGCAAGCGGACAGCTGAACGTAGATACGCCGCCGAACTGGAAACTGATTGTTGGTCTTAGTCTGTCATTCTAATTCAACCCAAAATGTTTGTTTGTATGAAAAAATATATCATCTGCGGTTGGCTGCTCGGATCCCTGATGGGCAGCGGCTGTAACAAGATGCTGGAAGAGGAGCCAAGGGCCATCCTGACCCCTGAATTCCTGAAAACAGAGAAAGGTGTGAGGAAAGGTCTGGATGCTGCGTATGGTGGTACCCGTTATGTTTGGGGAAGCCAGGACCTGTTTGTATACCTGTCCGGGGGAACTGATGAGTTTGTAAAAGGTGTTGACGGCAATACGGATCTCAACAGCTATACCAGTAATTTCACGGCCACACAGGGCAGCGGAAACCAGGTCTGGCTGCAATGTTATCGCTGGATCAATGCCTGCAATGGTATCATCGCCAATGCGCCGGCAGTTGAAATGGCGGAAGCCGACAAAAAAAGGATCATTGCCGAAGCTAAATTCCTGCGCGCCATGTTCTATTCAACACTGGTACAATTCTGGCGCGATATCACCGTAAGCACGGATTATATCACCACCTCCGTAACATCGGCCAAACGTAATTCGCTGGACGAATCTATCGCTGTTGTTATCAATGATCTCAAGGAAGCCATCCCTGATCTGCCGGCTGGTCCGAAATCGGCAGGACTGTTACCCGGCAAGGCCAATGCTGCTGCTGCGCGCCACCTGCTGGGAAGAATGTATCTCTACCGTGCTTCCACGCCTGCGGCCAAAGCAACAGATAAAGAAGATGCCTACCAGACACTCAAAGGGCTGATAGATGACCGCAACAACGCGGGCATCAGCCTGCTCACCGATTTCGGTGATATCTTCAAAGAAGGTAATGAAGCAAATACGGAAGTGCTCTTTGCCGTGCAACATACCAGCAACTATGCATTCAATGGTCCCAATAACAGTACAGTGGGCGATAATATCATGAACCATATGTTCATCGGCCAGTACGATAAACGGAATACGATGATCAGGAGTATGGACTATGGCCGTCCGTATATCCGGGTGGTGCCTACATTCTGGACTACCGATACCGTGTTCAAGGAGCGCGTGAACGATACCCGTTACGGTAAAACCTTCCAGACCGTATGGTATGCCAACTCCAATACAGCCGGGGATTACGATAAGTTCTCCTGGCCGAACCCTTTACCTGCAGGAGCACCTGCCGATGCAGTTCCCGGTGGGCGCAGGATCAAAAAGAAAGGGGATACATCCATCTATATGCCGGGCGTGCCCGTTACGGCGGCACAACGCGCCGCTGCGCCTTACCTGCTGTATGGCAATAAGAACTGGGACAATACACTGGCCCCCACTGTAAAGAAATACTTCGATAGCAAAAGAGCGGACCTGAATGATCAGTCGGTAAGGCCATTGATCGTATGGCGGTTTGCGGAGACCTACCTGCTGGCGGCGGAAGCTGCTATCCTTACCAACCGTCCGCAGGATGCTGCCGACTATATCAATGTGATCAGAAGAAGGGCAGCCTTTCCATCCGGAAATGCCAGTGCAATGGAAATTTCGGCTGCAGATGCCACCATGGACTTCCTGCTGGATGAGCGCAGCCGCGAACTGCTGGGAGAGAATACGCGCTGGTGGGACCTTGTGCGTACCGGAACCCTGATAGAACGTGTAAAAAAGCACAATACGGAAGCTGCTCCCAATATCCAGGACAGGCATACACTTCGTCCCATACCACAATCGCAGATCGATAATACGAGAGGCGAGAAATACAATAACAGTATCTATTTTCCCAACTGGAACTAAACAGTACGACTATGCGAAAAAGTATTTTTAAATACCTTGTGATTGCTTCCGTAAGCATGGGCATCGCCTGCAATGTAGTGGCGCAAACCCAGTCAGAAACTGATCTTGTCAACTGGCCGAAGGGCAGTTCTCCCAAAGAAGTGGGAAAGAAAGTGGCGGAACTTTTTGTGGTCACACCTCATCCGAATTTCGGAAGGCCCACACCTCCCAAAAGGATCACTTACCCTGAGATCTGCGCCTGGTATGGTGCGCTCAGTTTTGCCAAAGTGAGCAAGGATAAACCGCTGGCCAGAAAACTGGCCGATCGTTTTGAGCCCCTCTTCGGAAAGGAGGATACGCTGGTGCCGGTGCCGGATCATGTAGACCTGACAGTTTTTGGTTCCATTCCCTTTGAACTTTATATGCAGACAAAAGAAAAACGCTACCTGAACATGGGAAGGCATTTTGCCGATAAGCAATGGGGCGCTCCCGAAGGACCGCGGGTAGTTCCTGCCAGTCATGTTTACTATGAGAAGGGCTATACCTGGCAAACGCGTATGTGGATAGATGATATGTTCATGATCACTGCTGTGCAGGCGCAGGCCTATCGCGCAACAGGTGAGAAAGTGTATATCGAAAGGGCGGCAAAGGAAATGGTGATGTACCTGGATTCGTTGCAGAAGCCGAACGGACTGTTCTATCATGCGCCGGATGTTCCCTACTACTGGGCGCGTGGCAATGGCTGGATGGCGGTAGGAATGGCTGAATTGTTGCGCTCCATGCCGAAGGACAATCCTTATTATGAGCGCATCATGCAGGGTTACAAGACCATGATGGCTTCATTGCTGAAATACCAGGCGCCCAACGGCACCTGGCGTCAACTCATCGATGGGGAAGACTCCTGGTATGAAACTTCCGGTACCGGCATGTTTGCTTTTGCCATGATCACCGGTGTGAAAGAAGGCTGGCTTACTGAGCCTGCTTACAAGGCGGCCGCCCGTAAAGCCTGGCTGGGACTGGTGAGTTACCTGAATGAAAAAGGGGAGATCATGGAAGTTTGTGAAGGCACCAACAAAAAGAATGACCGTCAGTATTATTTAGATAGGAAAAGAAATGTTGGAGATTTACACGGACAAGCACCGTTGCTTTGGTGTGCCAATGCGTGGTTGCGATGATGAAATGAATAAATTAGAAAAAA
>NZ_JBQCGW010000059.1:0-6391 GCF_051955275.1 Pseudobacter sp.
ATTTTTCGTAATATAAAAAATTTTTGTATTAAAAAAAATTAATTTTTTATTATTTGTTTATTTTTTTTATTAGTCTGTTTTGCCCCCGTCGCTGGGGGGTTCGCGCGCCCGGGGCCACAACCTGTTAATTTCAGAAGAAGTCGATCCCCGCATTGAAGCCGAACCATCCCTTCATTTTGTCACCAAACTTGAAATGCCCGCTCGGGGCAATATCTGTTTTGAAACCATCATGTTTCACATCCTGGTCCGAATAGTAGAGCGAAAATGCCGGACCTGCAAAAAGACTCACATATTTGCCCAGCTTGAAATGTGCATGAAAGCTCAACCGGTTCAAGAGGTTGAGGTGCTCCCAGTCGCCCAGGTAGATATGTTGCGAAGTGATCTCCGTATTGAAGGCCCATTTTTTGGCGATGGGGAATTCGCGGCCGATACCGTACCCAAAGCCCCAGGCTTTATCGAGCGTATCATTCCCATAACCCACACTAACACTGGCCAGCAGGATGCTGTACAGTTTGCTGTTACCCGTTTTAAAAGCGCCATTGAAAGGCATGGCGTCATTGGTAAATAAACTGAGTTTATGATATCCCTTGAAAATGATATTGATCAGACCGATGCTGTAGCCATCGGAGGTATCAGCAATATTCACGAGACCTATCTGAACGCCTTTCAGTTTTTTGGTGTAATTGAGTATGGAAGAGACCTGTATGCCGTTCAAGGTACCGCCATTCACGTTACCCAGACCGCTGACCTGAGCTCCCTGCATATGACGTCCGTTCAGGTTCAGTAATCCGCTGATCTGCGCTCCCTTCATGTCTTTCCAGTTCACGTTCACATTGCCTGCCAGCTGTGCGCCCAGGGTATAGCCTCTTGAGAAATTACCCCAGCCTGCGATCTGTGCACCGGTAAAGGCATTGCCTGCCACATTGTAATTGCCGCTGCCCTGCATGCCGGAGAAAGCCTTACCCACAAAGTTGGCAAAGCCGCTGAGCTGAGCCCCTTTGAAAGTGCCGCCGGTATGGTTATAGATCCCACCGATCTGCCAGCCTTTCACATTACGCTTCACAAAATTGCCGATGCCACCCACCTGGAATCCATTTACACTATCCAGCACCGTATTGTGGATGCCGCCGATCTGCACGCCGTTAAAGCTGGCTCCATCTATATTGAGCAAGCCTCCGATCTGCACAAAACGCACGTCTTTTTTATCGATATTGAAAAGCCCGCCCAACTCAAAACCGTTCACACCTCCGGAATACCCCCCAAGAATATTGAAAGAGAAATTATTGATTACCTGGCTGTTCAGCTTCCCGTTTGAGCTCATGCCTGGTACAAACGACACCTGGTAAGGCCTCACGGTAAAGAACTTCCGGAGATTGAGGGTCTGGATCTGCTGCATGGTACTGAGCAGGAACTTACCCATGGAAGTTTTCTCCACCATCACGGAATCCGTTTTTCGGTAGGTATAAAGCCAGTGCGTACTGTCCGGCCCATGCACGGCCACCACAATGGAATCAGGCGCCTGAAAGGTATAAGGGCCAATGATAGTGGTCTGATCAGAGATCTCCACCGGCATGATGGTGATGCTCAGTTGCTGGTTGTACTTTGGGCGAACGGTAATGGTAGTGTCTTCGTAATATTGTTTACTAACGGTGATGCTTGCCTGCTTATATTTACCCTTCAGCTTCAGTTTGAAGAATCCATCCGTATTGGTCTGCGCATAAGCGAGCTGGTCTTTCTCAAATACACTGGCATTCACAACACGGTCACCCGTCTGATCGTCAAAAATATAACCACTTACATAGTACTGGCTTTCCTCGCTCACGGTCTGCGTGGTCACCAGCGGCACCTGGATGGGCCTGCGGCGGATGATGATATAGTTACCGCTTTCCTTGAACTCATACCCCTCATTGAAAAGGGTATTGAGAATATAACCTACAGACCTGCTCTGCACATTGAATGTAACCAGGCTGTCCTTACGGAGTATATTACTGTTATATGAGAAATAAAAATTTGCCTTATTACTCAGGATCTCCAGTACATGGGCCAGTTGCTGGCGATTCACTTCCAGCGTAACGATGCGGTTCAGCGGCGTCTGTGCTACACCTGACTGATAAAGGAAAAGAAAAAAAAGAAGGAACAAAGCGCAAAGGCCTTTCTTTTTCACATTGGTTATTGTTGTCATGCTGCTGCTATACTATGCCTATTTCAGGATGATGAGAGAATCCTTTTTACTTAAGTTTATCTGCGGAAATGTTTCCTGTATAACATTCAATACTTCTTCTAGAGGCACATTATAAAAGGGAACATCGATCTCGAGGCTTTTCAGGGCAGGATTTTCTATAACGATATTTACGTTGTAAGCTTCATTGAGCACCTGCACCAGTTTCCAGAGCGGCGTATTGTCGCAGACAATTTCGCGGGTACGGTAGAATTTATAGAACTGATCCGTTACCGGTTCCTTGGTGAGCGCAGAATCATTTGCTTCGATCTCCAGTTTTTCTCTCTGTTTCAGCTGCACTGATTTTGAATCATGCTCCACTTTCACCAGTCCGCTCTCCACAATCACTTCCGTTTTTCCATTGGCACTTTTTACATTGAAGCTGGTTCCCAGTACAGTGATGGTCACATCATTGATGGTAACGATGAAGGGTTTTGATATATCCGGTTTCACCTGGAAGAAGGCTTCCCCGTTGAGTTTTACATTTCGTTTATTTCCTTTGAATTCAGCCGCATAGGAAATGGATGAATTCCTGTTGAGTGTAATAACAGAGCCATCGGGCAGGGTTTCCGCCTTTGCTTCAGCGGTGGCGGCCAGTACCACCTGCTTGCTGTTACTGTTACGGAAAGGCACCAGGATATAATACAGCAAAGCGGCAACGCCCACCAGCATGATCACAGCAGCGGCCACGCGGGTATCATACCATTTTTTGCGAACAGGTTTCACCACGGTCATCACCGGGATATCCTGCTCACCCGAGACCCGCTGCTGAAAGCGTTTCCAGGCATCGTTCTCATCCGCTTCGGTTGTAACAGCCAGTTCCTGGCTCCGGTCCCAGATGAATTTGAACTGTTCAAAATACTGCCGATGCTCCGGATCTGCATCTATCCAGTGCTCCACCTCACGGCGCTCACTGGCAGAAGCCTCATCCAGCAGGAATTTCACCAGCAGGTCATCGCTCATATTGTAAAATTCGGCATTCAATCAGTTTTCGTTTTAGAGGTTGGTCAGGATTATCAATAACAAAGGCAGGAAGTCCACCAGTTTGCTGCGCAGCAACTTCAAGGCCTTCCCCATCTGGTTTTCTACTGTTTTGATGGAGATACCCAGTTTGTTGGCTATCTCCTGGTACTTGAGCTCTTCAAAACGGCTCATCTGGAAAATGGTGCGGCACTGTTCAGGCAACTCACTCATCGCTTTCCTCAGGTTCTGTTCAAGGTCGCCCAATAATATTTTTTTGGATGCAGTTTCTGTATGTTGCTGGTTCATCTGGTAAGTGGCATGCGCCTGATAGGCCATTTTCACTTTCTGATGTTTGATGTAATTCAGGCTTTCATTGTAAACAGCCCTGTAGAGGTAGGCAGTGAGGGAGGTCTCTATATCCAGCTGTCCTTTTCTTTCCCAGATCTTGCAGAATACATTCTGGACCATCTCTTCGGCAGCCATATCGTCTTTAACGATGGTATAGGCATAAGAGTGCAGGCTCTTAAAATGACTTTTAAAAACTTTCTCAAATGCCGTTCCCAGCAGATGGGTTGAACCTGCTTCTGTTACTGCCATTCGTAGACTTTGTGTTCTGGCTCCAAATATAACTGCTTCGCCCAATTGACCTTTAGGATATATGACAACCGGAAAATGGTTTACCCCTATGGCAGCATATAAGTTTGAACAAAAAATAATGCGGCAACATCAAAATGATTGGGACTCAACATCTTCTATCTTGCTTTTTACATAGTTGAGGTACTTATCCCGGGCCAGGATGGCGGCAAAGAGGCCGTCGTGCGAGGAGCTTGCCCTGAATGGATTGGTAGCGGTATGGCTCCGGTAAGCCTGCATCGTGGATGTGGCGTTACGGGCTGCGCGTACAAAATAGACTTCGTCCATTTCCGTATTGCCGGTCTTGAAATACTGGTAGATTTCTTCGTTTTCCCGGAGGAATTTTTCGGCATGACGCAATTCCTTTTCCCAGAAATTACGGACCTCGTGGAGGTCGCTCCCGGATTCGGGATGAAAGAGTGTGGCCTTATAAACCAGGGCATAATATTCCAGCATCCCGGTAAAGGCAGGTTTAACCGTTTTGAAGAACCAGATCTCATCATGGAGAGACCTGAACTGACGGTGATTCAACAATTCCAGTAAGGCATTCCAGTTTCGTTCACAAGTTTGAAAACAGCATTCGATCTGCTCCTTTTCGGTATCATGCCGCTTACCACAGTCATCCATCTCAACCAGCATCTGTTCATACAGTTGACGATATTGTTCTTTCATAGCTAAGACAGTTAAAGCAATTCCTGCCAATGTTGCGTTCGTAACATGTATTACCCTGACCAAAGTGTAATACTCCAACAACTGTCCTCTAAACTGTAGTAAAAAAAAGCAGGGAAAGTAAAAACAATCCCTGGTTAGACCAAACGGTCACATGAGAAAATCTACTATTAAACAAACTTTACTTTGCAGCGCCAGTACTGGGTTTCAGAGATAGGCGCAAACAAAAAAGCTCACCTGATTTACGTCAGATGAGCTTCAATTATATAGGAATGCCCGTTACAGGCATTGTCTTTCTTGAAAGCTATACTCTGACTTATCTATCCCCTTTCAGGGGCAGGAATTGGCACCTTTTCCATCAGTTTTACAAACGACGATGCATTAAGTTTGCTCTGATGGAAGGTTGTCAAGGCGTCATCGGGCCCGTTTCCCTCTGCCTTTCTTGATAAGTTATTCCTTAGAACGTGGCAAATATATACAGTCTTATCCTATCAACATATACTTGCCCGAATATTTTTTTATTGTGTTTCTACTACACTTAATTACCGAACCTGTTACACCAGATATCCGAAGAGCGTATCATCCTTGTTCAACTCGGTGTAATTGATCTGAAACAACTGCATTTTCTGCAGCAACGCCTCATAATCCGCACGGTTCCGCAACTCTATACCTACCAACGCGGGCCCGGTTTCCTTATTGTGTTTCTGATAATATTCAAAGCGGGTGATATCGTCTTCCGGTCCCAGTACATCATTCACAAATTCCTTCAGTGCGCCAGGTCTCTGGGCAAAGCGGATGAGGAAGTAATGCTTCAGCCCTTCATACTGCAGGCTCCGCTCCTTGATCTCCTGCATCCGGTCGATATCATTGTTGCTGCCACTTACCACACAAACAACTGTCTTGCCTTTGATCTGTGCAGCATAATCATCCAGGGCAGCGATACTCAATGCGCCTGCGGGTTCCACCACAATCGCATCTTCATTGTACAATTTCAGGATGGTGGAGCATACCTTTCCTTCGGGCACCAGGTGCATTTCATTCAGCACTTCGCGGCAGAGTTCGAAGGTGATATCTCCTACCCTTTTCACGGCAGCTCCATCCACAAATCTTTCGATATTGTCGAGCGTCACCGGGTGACCTGCTTCCAGCGCGCGTTTCATACTGGGCGCGCCTTCCGGCTCAAGGCCAATGATCTTTGTTTTGGGAGAATAGGTTTTGAAATAGGATCCAACGCCGGCACTGAGGCCGCCGCCGCCAACGGGCACAAAGAGATAATCGATATCACTCTGGTCTTCCAGGATCTCCACGCCTACAGTGCCCTGGCCTTCGATGATCCGGAGATCGTCAAACGGAGGGATGAAGGTCATGTTATTGGCTGCTGTGAATGCGCGTGCAGCTGCAGCGCAGTCGTCGAATGTATCTCCCACCAGCCTCACTTCAATGCTGTCTTCCCCGAACATCCTGGTCTGGGTGACTTTCTGGTTGGGAGTAATGATGGGCATGAACACCACACCTTTTGCATTCAGTCTTTTGCAGGAGAAGGCAAAGCCCTGGGCATGATTACCGGCACTGGCGCAGACAACACCTTTGGACAGTTCCTCCGGAGAGAGGCTGCTCATCATATTGTAGGCCCCGCGCAGTTTGTAGGAGCGCACCACCTGGAGGTCTTCCCGTTTGAGAAAAATCTGCGCATCATACTTACGGCTAAGTGTATGCGAATACTGAAGTGGCGTTCTGTTCACCACTTTGCGAAGCCTCATGGCCGCTTTATGAAACTCGAGACCTGTCATCAGGTTGCTTGCTGTGCTCATTGTATTGTTGCCCTTTTTGGGGGCAGTCGCCCGCGGCCCCCCCAGGGACCCCTATTTTTTAGCCTCCGGCCAACACGGTGTTTGCGGCGGCGACCCA
>NZ_JBQCGW010000060.1:0-10090 GCF_051955275.1 Pseudobacter sp.
CATGATGGTAAATGAATTTCCATTGGTGGAGCCGCCATCCGTGTTACGCGTATTTTCTCCGTATACCAGGGTACGGCCGGTAGCCGCCTGGTTCCAGGAAAATGCATCGCCGGGCAGATCGGAAGGAATAGTGGAAAACAATCCCAGACCGAAGTTGGCATAGTTCATGAAACGGTTGTTCTCTGTATCGTACCACATTACGGAGTTCATATTCCCGATGGAATAGAACAGGTATGGTGCTGGCTTGATAAGATGATCGAAATTGGATTCTGCCCTGTTTATGGGATTGGTATAGAAATCTCCACCATTCAGGAATGTGCTGGTAGGAAAGATATGCCCTTCACTGGTCATCATGGCGCGGGAATAGGTATTGCCTGTATTGCCTGCCCTGTCTCTGATCTGCGGTGCAAGCAGGATGGGTTTCAGGTTCTCTTTATCCAGGTTCTCCGAAATGGCAATGATGGAACTGAATTTCCTGGAAGTGTTGCCTGTCATGGTTTTGCGGTCAAGGTAATAAGATCCGCTCTTCGTCATCACCCATACCCTGGTATAGTTGCTGTTGGTATCCCTGGTGCCCGTATGCAGGACGGTAACGGGGTCATACAAAGTGGGCAGTCCGCTTGAAGCAAGGATGCCGTGCACAATGGTAGTATCGTTTCCCATGGAGATCATTTCCACTTCTGCAGCGCCGCTCTCTGAAGTCCCTATCAGCATGAGGCCGGAAGAATAATTGGTGCCGACTGTGAGGCTGGAACTTTTTTTCCAGGCAAGACCGGTAGCATTATCCACGATGCGCAGCGTGAGCACATAGGTATCCGGACTGGCATTCACTGCGTAATCCAGCACCTGCTTGCGGCCAACGGTGTCAACCACTGTGGTGCCTTTCACCAGGATCCAGTAGTAGTTGAAGCGGGAAGCATCGGCATTGGCTTCCGTCATTTTAATGATGGGTTCAATATGCAGCACATCCCTGTTGAACACGGCGTTATAATTGGCTGCGATCCCGGTTATAGTGATCTCATTGATGTCTTTGTAATCGTAATTACCAGTGTCTTTGAAGCATGCCGCAAGGAAGGTGCCGGATGCAGTAAGTATGATGAGAAGGATTCTTTTCATGAGTAATTGCAGTTTGTGGTTAATTGTACGGTACTCCAATGTAAGAGGTCCAGGGAACAGCGCCTACGAACATGAGCCTGCCATCGTCCTCCAGCACCGGAGTGCCATTGTTGAACTGGATGATAAGCCAGCGCGACATCTCCTGGTGGATCAGCGTAACCAGCACAGGCGTCATGGTGGCTTCGGAACTGAAGTCTTCATATTTGAGGTTGAACATCTGGCACATCAGTGTCAGTTTCTTCCTGGTGAATGCGCCCCATACACCCGATTCCCTGTTCCCCGCCTGGATGGAGCCACGCCATACAGCTGGCTGAACCATCAGATCGTTCACATTGATCACATGCAGCCTGGCGTCAAAGGCAGTGTCGTTACCCAATGATGTATTAGCCAGATCAGGCAACGCTTTCCATTTGGGAAATGCAAGTCCGAAATGTTCATTGGCAACCAGCCGGAGCCCGAGTGTTTTGTTCTCATTCAGCATATCCGCCGTGCGCTTCAATGTAACGGGAATATATCCGAATGTTGAATTGGCCGGGATGCTGTAGGTTCCCTGGATCGGAAGATAATGCACACCTTCCTGCGCAGTGGTTGAATCCGGATTCACTTCCACTTTAAAAGGCCTGTCGTAATCCTTTACCGGACCGGTGATCATTACTTTGATCTTTGTCTCCAGCTCCGTTACACTGGCTGGCTGCTTCACAAATTCTATATTGGTATATGGTCTGAACGGCCATGTTGCCGGTGCTGAATAAGAAGGGCCGGACTGCACGGCAAAGTAGATCCCTTCCATTCCGGTATATTGCATCATTTCTTTTTTGCAGGATGCCATCGGCACTACAAGCGCCAGCAGGAATGACCAGAATATGATTCTTTTCATTGTATAATCTTTTACATGAATGATGTTAGTTGCCCCGCACAGAAATTTCGCTGAGAGGCAATGGCACAACATAGTTTGATAATATCATTTGCTTGGTGCCGGTAAGGTTGGCGTTGTTCGGAATGGTCGTAGTTGAATTGCGCTTGTAGTAGAAGAACATCTGCCCCTCTCCTATCACTTCCTTACGGAACTCACGTGTAATGAAATCTTTCAATTGTACCGTTGTGGCGGGCGCCAGGCTCACACAGTTCCTGCCGGTGCGCAGCAGGTTGAGGAAAGTGGTTCCTTCCTCAAGTGTTGGTGCACATTCGGCAACAGTGAGGATCACTTCACTCAGCCTGATGAGCGGGATCATATTCGGACCAGGGCCATTGGTGGTTACACCGTATTTTACATGAGTGAGGAAAGATCCGTTGGTATTGGTCTGCGTCATCCAGGCCTTCAGGCGTACATCATTCTGATCGTCGTACAAAGCATTCTTGCGCGTCTGATTATCGTCGTTATTGTTGAAGCTGAGCCTGCGCTCCTTGATCAGGTCAGGCGTGAAGAAATTGTTGTAGAGATTCTGGCGGTTGATGGTATAAAGCGAGAACATCACTTCGTTCACGATCATATGATCGAAGTCTGACGGTGCAGCTGCAGGATTCTGAACGCCTATCCTGAAGACGGGCTTTGCAGGATCCAGCACGGCCGTAAGGATCTCCCGTGCTGTTGACAACGCATTCCCTTTATCCTGTTTCCACAGGTAAGCCCTTGCCAGCAAGGCTTTCACAGCATAGTAGTTGAGACGGTACTGACGGTAGTAAAGATCGTTGGAGCCCGTGGGATTGGAACCTGCCCGAACACCCGAAGTGATCACAGGATCTGATTCTTTCAGCAGCACAGCAGCTTTGGTAAGATCGTCAATCACTTTATTCATGATCTCTTCAGAGCCGAGTAATGCGCTTACGGCGGGGCGTGATGAGGTGTTGTAAGGAATGCAGGGACGGGTTTTGTCGGCCTCTGAATATATGGGACCGAACAGGCGCAGCATATCCAGGTGCAGCATGGCCCTCAGTGCCAGCGCCTCTCCTTTCACGATACCGAAGTATGGACCTTTCAGTAAAGGGTTGCTGTTCTCCCCGCATTTTTCGATGATGGTATTGCAGTTGAGGATCAGCTCATAGGCTTTTGTCCACATATCATCAAAGGTTGACCTGGCCCTGTCTGCAGTGTATCCGAAAACGGCATGGTCATAAAAACGATGCGTGCTGATGTTCATGAAGTAGTACTGCGCCATTACATCCAGTGCGGAAACAGACATCTGTTCTCCGTAAAGTTTTGCATTGGCGAGCTCAACATACACGCCGTTCAGTGCCGTGAGATATCCCTGGGTAGTGGAGAACAGCTGGTTCTCTGCGAGCCTGTCGGCCGGCTTCACATCGATCCACTTTTTGCATCCTCCCAACAGCAGTCCCAGCGATGCCACTATACTCAATATTGTAAATTTCATGCTTTGTGTTTTTGGCTTTTATCAATTAAAACCTTACGCCTGCGGTGAAAGAAACTGACCTGGCGAAAGGATAGTCGATCCCGCGTTCATTCAGTACAGTGGATACCCTGAAGATATCGTTCATATAAGCCCTGAAGGTTACGCCTGATGCGCGGATGAACTTAAGCCAGCGTGCATTGTTGGTTTCATAACCAACAGAAATGGATTCACCTGACAGTATATTATTGTCTTCCACAAACCTCGAAGACATGGGATTCGATCTTGTCTCCATAATGGCTTTGAACCGTGCGTTATCACCGGGTTTCTGCCAACGCTCGGAAAGTGCTCGCTTGTCCTGGTTCAGACCGATCTTGTGGTAAGGAATATTTTCCACTTTATCATACAGGGTCTGCATGAAAACCTGTCCACCGATCCTGTAACGCAGGCTTATGTTTGCCGTAAACCCTTTGTAGGATACGGAGCTTCCGATAATGCCTTCCACATCGGGGTCACTGTTGCCTACCACTACTTCATTCCTGTAATCATGTATGAAGGTCTGGTTACCATCTTTGCCCAGAAACACTTCCCTGCCGGTGGCGGGATCGATGCCGAGTGATGGAACGGCCCATAGGTCTGAAGGGCTGGCGCCATCATAGTAACGCACCATGTTCACACCTTTGTTCTTTTCATTGAAGTTGGAAAGTGCGTTGCCGAAATTTTTGTAGCTCGATTTCAGGCTACGTGCATTGATATTGATGTACCAGTTGAGATCACGCTGCATCAGCAATCCATAATTGGCTGTGATGGTGAAACCTTTCTGGTCAAGTCCCCCGAAATTGCTTGAAACGCTGGATGCGCCTGAAGAAGAAGGCATCGCAACAAATACCAGAAGCGGGTCTGTGGTCTTAACAAAATAATCCAGGTTGAGGCGAAGCCGGTTCTTCAATGTGATCAGGTCCAGTCCGATATTTCGGTCCAATGTCTTCTGCCATTTCAGATCCGGGTTTCCGGGATTCGCGATCACTACGCTGGGGCCGAATGGATTGCGGATCTCGTTGTTGAACCTGTACACTCTCATGGAAATATAATCACTGAAGGTCTGGTTGCCGGGATTACCTATGGAACCGCGTAGACGGAGACTGTTCACCCAATCGTAATGCGAGTCTCTGAAGAATCTTTCGTTATGGATATTCCATCCAAGGCCCATCGACCAGATGGTGGTGAACTGCCTGTCAGCGCCGAACACGGAAGCACCGTCTGAGCGCACGGTAGCGTCAAAGAGAAAGCGTTCGTCAAAAGAGTAACCGGTATTGATGAAGTAGCTGGCGCTGCGTCGTTTTGATTCGCGGTAGAGTGCGCGCTTGCTGTCAGAATAATCGAAGGCGAATGCCGCGTTGGGAAATTCGTCGGTCACAAAACCACGCACTTCGTAGGAACTTCCTACTGTAGAGCTTTGCGTAAAGCGGATTCCGCCAACCACATTGATCATATGTTTCTCAGCAAGCAGTTTTCCGTAGGTAAGACTGAAATCTCCGTCGTAGTTGAGCTGGCGGTCGTTCTGCTCAAAGAAGGTGCCTTGCTGCAGGGGATCAGTATTGTGAAACTCGGAATTGAATGGCGACCGGAAGATCTCATCACGCACAGTGAGCTGGTTGATGCTGAAACGTGCACGTGCCCTCAGTTCATTGAGCGCGCGCCATTCGATCTCGAAGTTATTGGTGAATCCCTGCGATTCCGATTTGTTCACGTTCCTGTTCTTAAAATCGAAGAGTGGATTGAAATAGGTTTCGCTTTTCTGCGTGAGGCCGGAAGCTAAATCGAGATAAGAGAAAGATTCCAGGATCTTGTTGATGCCACCCACGTCGTTGTATTTCCTGAAATAGGGATTTGCCCGGGAGAAATCAGAGAAAGGAATGGATTCCCTGGTAGATCTTAATCCATCGATGGTGAGTGAGTTGGTAACGGAGATCCGGTCTTTACGATAGATCAGGCGGACGTTTCCGCTGGTGAGCTTTCTGCCGGAGCCTTTCATCACACCCTGGTTTTCCCCGAAGGCCAGGGTGGCTCCGTACCGAAGGTTATTGTCGCCGCCCTCTGCAAACACCGTATGGCGCTGAGTGGTGGCAAAACGAAGTGGTTCATTCATCCAGTAACTGTTCACGCCACGCCTGATCTCTGCGAGCCTGCTATTGTATTTGGCATCGCCTTCTTCCGTTACAAAGTTTCCATCGGCATTGATGGAGCCGAGGAACATGGATTTTTTCTCGAATTCCAGTTTTTCCTGTGCATTCATCAGGTTGTAATCAGAGAGGTCGGCAAAATTGAAACTGGTATTGTTGGTATAGTTGAGGCGGAGTTTTCCGGCAGCAGGGCGGCGTGTTTCCACCACCACTACCCCATTGGCTGCCTTGGAACCGTAGATGGCCGTAGCAGCGGCGTCTTTCAGCAGCGTGATGGTTTCGATGCGGTCCATGCTCAGGTCGCTGATGATGGCCAGGGTGCTTTCAAAACCATCCAGGATGAAGAGTGGCTGGTTGGGGTTGGTACCGTATTGTTCCGTGAGGCCGATCACGCTGCTCTTTCCACGGATCTCGATATCGGGAAGCCTGTTGGGATCTGAGCCGAAAGTGGAATTTTCCACCACGGCGAATGCCGGGTCCAGTGTTTTCAATGCCTGCAGGGCATTCTGGTTTCCGATCATCTTCAGCTCCTTTGCCGTGAAGGTGGTGGATGAACCGGTGAAGCTTTCTTTTTTTCGCTGGTAGATGCCCGTTACCACATGGTCTTTCATGGATGACACGGAAAGCGGCATTTTCACCATCAGCCTGGATGTGTTCCTCACTTTTATTTCAGTGGACTCATAACCTACCGCAGAAAATACAAGCACCTGGCCGATGGCAACCTGTATGGTAAAGACTCCTTTTGTATCTGTGGTAGCGCCTTTCTTCGTTCCCTTAACCATTACACTGGCACCGGCAACGGGCTCCAGTGTTTCCGAGGTAACAAGGCCGGAAATGGTTTCGGTAGTGTCAGCCGGTGTTTCCCGCGACGGAGCAGTACGGATGGTGAGTTCGGGAATCCTGCGGGCCAGCGTGATGGTCTTTCCTTCGATCCGGAAGGTCAGCGGCTGATCGCGTAGCACGGTTTGCAGGAAGTCACTGAGCGGCATATCCACGGCTGTAATGCTTACGGGTTTGGTGTCTGTGAGCAATTGCTTGTTGTAGAAAAACACATAGCCAGTTTGTTTTTCTACTGCCGTGAATAATTGTTTCAGCGTGATCCCATTTCCCGAAAATGAAATATTCTGGGAAAAAGAGTTTGCCGAAACAGTCAGTGAAGTGGCAAAAAGAAAGATGGTTAACAGTCTCATAGCTTTGAACATTGAAGCTGTGAGCAGTGAAGAATCGCCTGATCTCTGTACCCTGGCCATGATCCCGGCTGGTTGCCGGAAACAGTTCTCATCGGTTTTTGGCCCGGGGTACAAAAAAGACGTGTCACACTGGTCACAAGTAGCAGTTTTGGGCATACTTTTGTTACAGTTTGGTTGGTTAATAAATGCTTAGCGGTGTTTAAATCGACCCGGCTACTTTGCCGAAGGTGTTGCAAGCGCCTTCGGTTTTTTGCTTATGGGGCGATCCGGTTTTGTTATCTGATGGCTATACTCTTTTTTATTTATGGTAATACAATCAGTTTGCGTCCTTCCATACGGAAATTCACTTCCGATTCTTTGAGTGATCTCAACATCCCTTCCAGGCTCACATCATTACTGAACTTCCCTCCGAAAATGATGTCAGGGATAATTCCTTTTTCATACACCACTTCTATATCGTACCAGCGCTCTATCTGTCTCAGCACTTCTTCCAGGCTGGCATCCTCAAAATTGAAGAGGCCTTTTTTCCAGGCGATTACTTTTTCTATGTTCACATTGTTCACCACTTTCACGCCCTGCAGGTTGGCCTGCTCTGAAAGGCTGGACTGAGCCTGTTCTCCGGGTTTCATTACTTTGAAGGAACTGGTATCATAACCAGCGCCTGCCCTGATCCTGATACTGCCGTCAACCAGGGTGGTCCTGATATTCTTTTCATTTGAATAGGCATTCACGTTGAACTGAGTACCTAATACTTCCACTTGCGCTTTATTATCGATATCCACCAGGAAAGGTTGCAGATGATTAGGTGCCACTTCAAAGAATACTTCTCCTGTAACCCTCACCTGGCGCTTGTTTCCTGAGAAGATGGTAGGATACCTGAGCGAACTCGCGGCATTCATCCACACTTTTGTTCCATCCGGCAGTACCAGTCTGAACTGTCTGCCTTTGGGCGTACTCAGTACATTGGTAACTGCTTCTCCTTCCGTTGCGTTCTGTGCGTAGCTCAGGGATCCGTTCTGCAGCAGCACCTGTGTGCCATTCTCAGAGGCTATTACGCCGTTCCCTAGTGTATCCAGCACCATTTTGGTTCCATCGGCCAGGGTAAGAATGGCGCCCTCTTTGCCGGGCAGTATCTCCGCGGAGTTTCCTGCCAGCGTACCTTCTTTCTTGTTCTCCCTGATGTCCAGGAAATAAAAGCCGATACCCGCTGTTACCACTGCCACGGCCGCTACCCATTTCCATAGCGATGGCATTTTCCGTACAGGCGTAATAGCTGGTAAGGTGCTCATACCGGTACGGATCTTCTGCAGAATGAGCTCCTCATTGTTCTCTGTTTTTTCCTGGAAATACAATAATACCAGGCTTCGAAGCTGCTCTTCATCATCGATGGATTCAAAGAGAAGCCGGTTACGCTCCGATGCATCGATCCAGTTATTGAGCTGCTCCTGGTCCTGATCCGTCAGATCGTCTCGCAGGTGCCCGGTTAAGAGACCGATAAGCTGTTGTTTGGGTATCATAAGCCCTCATAACAATCGAAGCGGTCCAATCAACCAGTTGAAATTGAAATTTTCCTGATTTTTTTTGGGAAGAGTGGCATCAAAGAAGAAATCCACATTCCACAAGGAGGAGGAATGAGAGCATGAAATCCTTGCCCAGGGCCAGTTGCAGGATGCGGATGGCAGTCACCCGCTGGTTGGTTACCGTTTGGGCTTTTATCTGCAGGAGTGTGGCTATCTCGGCCGGTTTCAGGCCATCGCGGTAAGAAAGGAGAAAGATCTCCTTCATGCGTGGCGCCAGTTTATTCACTTCGGTATAGATCCTGTGAACCAGTTCAAGCTGTACCTGTTCCTCCAGGAAATCCCCCTGCTCCCTTTCATTGAGCTGACGGAGCAGTTCTTCCTTGCGGCCGGCCTTCATCTGCCGGTGTTTCAGCAGGTTATAACATTTGTTCCGCACAATCACAAAGAGGAAGGCAGCCACTTCGTTAAGGTCTTTCAGCTGATGGTTCTGCTGCCAGAGCTGTATAAAAGCTTCAGCGGTCAGGTCACGGGCATCTTCAGCCTCTTCCATGAACTTCCTGGCAAACCAGAATACCCGTTGGTACAGGTGGCGGTAGATCATTGTAAATGCCTCCTCGCTGCCTGCGCGGAACTGCTGCATCAATACAACTTCATCCTGTATTTCTTTTTCTGTCAATTCCACTAATGGAGGGAAAGTCTGATTTATTAAGGTAAAATAGTAGAGGACGTAGATTTACTGGCGGTTGCAAGATATGTATATTTTATTATCTTGTTCCTAAACCTCTTCCCATGTCCCTCGTCAAATGGATTCCGGCCTTTTCCGTTCTCTTGTTTTGCTGCGGTAAAACTGATCCCACTGTTCAGCCTCCACCTGATCCTCCCAGGCTGGATTGCGTGGCAGATCATATCGCTTCTTATAATAATAGTCCGGATTATATGCAGACCAGTTATTCTTATTCGTCCCAGAGAAAACTGGAATCCTCCCGGAATGCATTCACCACCTGCAAATTCCATTACAAGGATACTCTGATCGTGAAACGGGAAGTATTGTACACCAGCTCAGGGTTACTCAGGAATTATGATAGCCTGTTCTATCATTCTGACGGCAGCCTGGCACAGGTGAAAATGTTCACGTTCGACGATACAAAAAAGGAATTCGTGAATGATATCATTCTCCAATTTCAATACACGGGAAAACAATTGACCGGTCTCGATTATACGTTTGAGAAGAATGATAATATGGTCACCAATCATTATGAATATACCTGGGATGCAAAGCAGAACATTGTCAAAAATACAGTCAGGACTTACGATGGTTCGGTAGGTATTGCCAGTTATTATTACAGGGATACCGTCAATAAATTAGCCCAGCTACGCGTACCGATAGGTTTATTCCTGACCAATACAGGCCTGGCGAAGCCGGAGCTCCTGCCCGGTGACCTGCCGATGTTCCTTAGTGCGAAGGCTATGAACAGGTATGACGACTGGAGCGGGAATACTGGTGTTAAAGTGGACATGAATGCTGTGCTGAGCTCCATCACCGTGAAGATTAATGACCTCCTGATTTACACATTCAGCTTGAGTTGCCAGTAATATTTACTCATGGTGTGCCCGGCAGCTCGCGGGGACGCGAGCTAACGGGCCCATCGAAAAAAAAAGGCTGGCCTGTGAAATGCCAGCCCAGGAAACAAATTATTTATTAATTAAATAGGGATTTAATTTCCTTATTTAATAGG
>NZ_JBQCGW010000061.1:0-22709 GCF_051955275.1 Pseudobacter sp.
CAATAAGCCAATGCCCCTTGAACTGGACCTGAAAAAATATAGCGGGAGCTATACTCATTTTAGAATCATAACGGAGGGAAAAGATCCACTGATGGATTTTACAAGCAATACCTATCCCATCGATGCAGCGGCTGCCTGGTCTTATGCTATGGCGCCCAAAGGAGGTTTCATCATCCGGTTTGTAAATGGTGCATCAGGAAAATAAATATGGCGGGATTGCAGGTGCTTTCCACAGCGTGTAATCCTATTTTTATGGATTTTGCTCCAGGCTCCGGTCGTGACTTTTGTACGGCCGGAGTTTTTACTTTTTTAAATGTAATTTATTGATTATCAGTAATAATTATACCCTTGCAAGAAAACCTGGTAAAAGTCCACACGGCTGTGCTGGGGCATTTTGTATTTGTTTATATCCACTCTTATATGGATGGCAATGGACGAATGGCAAGGTTCTTATTGAATCTGATGTTAATTTCTGGTGGTTATCCCTGGACGGTCATACCAGTAGAACAACGTGATGCTTATATGCAGGCACTTGAGGAGGGCAGTGTGAGGCAAAACATAGACCCCTTTGCCCGGTTTATAGCAGCCTTGGTAGAGGCTGGCATGAAAGGTGAGCCAATAGCAACAATAAAAGAATAATAAATACCCCATTCGTCACGTCTGTAACATGACAACAAAATTATCAATAGTTGTAATCGAATTTAGTTGAAGATGGATTATGGCAATTGGCAGTCCCAAACGATAATTTGTAAGTTTGCTCTTTCAAAAGGAGAATTAAATATGCAAAATATAAGTGCAACGATCGAACAATTCAGAGCAGCCATCCTCGGGAGAAATGCAACTCAGCTTCAGCACCTCTTAGCCGACGAACTCAGCTATGGCCACTCCGATGGCCATGTTGAAGGAAAATCAGATTTCATCTCCAAACTAGGCGATGGCACCTACAGCTTCCTCACCATGGTCCTCACCGCTCAAACCATCATTGAAGCCGGAAATATTGCCATCGTCCGCCATGAGCTGGAAGCCAAAACAAATGATGAAGGCAAGCCAGGAGAAGCGCATCTGTACGTATTACTCGTCTGGAGTAAATATCAGGAAGGATGGAAACTGATAGCCAGACAAGCAGTTAAGAAGCTCAAATAATTCAGATGGGCAGAAAACTCCATTCTCTTTAGTAATACCCGTACATCATTTTTTTACCTAACTTGAGGCCGTGGCAACCCTCATGAGAAAGAACAGGTATACGGATTTCCCCGACGAACGTTTGGTAGCCTTGTTGCGCAATAATGATGAAGAGGCTTTTGAAGAGATCTACCATCGTTACTGGGACAAGTTGCTTGCCATTGGCTACGCTCATGCCCGCAACAAAGAACTGGCCGAAGAAATTGTACAGGACGTCCTGCTCAGTCTCTGGAAACGCCGCCACGATATGGAAATAGACCGGCCCGCCGCCTGGCTCGCCACCGCCGTTAAATTCTCTGTATTCAAATCCCTCTCCCGCGAGAGCCGTCGCAAAGACCTCCTCCAGCAACAACCAGCTGAAAACACTGAAGCATCGCTTGATGAAGACATCATCCAGGCAAAATTCTTCAAAGAATATGTAGATGGCCTTGTTGCCGGCCTGCCCGAGCAATGCCGCCTCGTTTTTGTGTACAGTCGTGATCACCAGATGAGCAACAAAGAGATCGCCAAAACCCTCAACCTCTCTCCCAAAACCGTTGAGTCTCATCTTACTAAAGCACTCAAAACACTTCGCCATCTCCTGGGTAACCACCGCTTTTTTTCATTCGTACTCGCCTTCATGGGAATTTTCTTAAAAAAAATATAATTCGCACTCAGGGTAATCGCTTTTTCATGGGTACATATTGATAGAGCCTTCTACCGGCTCCACCAAAAACTAACGCATGACCCCTGAAAGGCTTCAATTACTTATAGATAAGTACCTGGGCAATATGAGCTCTGCTGCTGAAGAAGCAGAACTGATGCAATGGTATAACAACACCAACCAGCATCCGGTAGAATGGCCCATCAGCCACCAGGGTGAGCCCGAAGAGATCAAAGCCCGCATGCTCAGTAAGCTGCAGAACGCCATCCAGCCCGCTCCCAGAATAATTCCATTTTATCGCAGGCGAAACTTACAGATCGCCGCATCCTTGCTGATACTGCTTGGGGCAGGCACCTGGTTGACACTGAATAAAACTTCCACTAATATTACAGAACCAATCGTAACGGCAGAAGCCAGCACAACGCCCATCCTTCCCGGCGGTAATAAAGCTACGCTCACGCTGGCTGATGGAACCACTATCATTCTCGATACTGCCGGTAATAAGACCCTTGCCCAGCAGGGAACAACAAAGATCATCAAGCTCAACAACGGAGAGCTTGCATATAAAGATGCCACCAGATCGGACGCCGCGGCATCCGGATTATACAATACCATCCGTACACCTAACGGTGGGCAATACCAGGTGATTCTTCCTGACGGAACGCGTGCCTGGCTGAATGCCGCTTCTGTACTGCGTTTCCCGATTGCTTTCTCAGGCAACGAAAGGAAAGTACAGCTCAGCGGTGAAGCGTATTTTGATGTATCCAAAAAATCACAACTTCCTTTCAGGGTTGTTACTACCGATGAACAGAACAATGAGCTGGGAATGGTAGAAGTGCTGGGCACTGAATTCAATGTGAATGCCTACAATAATGAACCATCTGTAAGAACCACCCTGGTGGAAGGCAAGGTGAAAGTATCAACCACTGATAGCAGCATGCGTCCTGTGATCCTTACGCAAAGCATGCAATCTTCCTTCTACCGTGATCAGCAACGTGGCCGGAATATCATGGTCAGAGAAGTGGATACCGATGATGCGATCGCATGGAAGAACGGTCTCTTCAATTTCAACAATGCCGATATCAAATCAGTGATGCGCCAGCTGGCCCGCTGGTACGATGTGGATGTTGTGTACGAAGGCGCCCTTTCCAACGAAAAATTTGAAGGAGAAATATCCAGAAACAGCACACTTGCTGAAGTATTTAAAATATTGGAATTAAGTGCCGTTCATTTCAAGGTAGAAGGTCGCAAAGTGACTGTGATGCCCTGATGAACTTCCACAAACCTTATCCTGACCAGTAACAAAACCAGGCTAACCGCTATCCTCCATGAAAGCGCAACTACCGATGCAAATGCCGTACTGATTTTCAGTACAAAAAAGTTTTCCCATAAAAAAACCGCCAACGCAGCAACGTTGACGGCCATATGATGGGTAAAACCAGTATTCAGCTATAGAACCCATATTGTTTAACCCAACTGTTTAAAAGTATGATTTTTATCATTCTTTGCAAAGCTGTGCGCCAAAAGCAGCTTGCAAAGCCCAAAACTTTCCTGGTTATGAGATTAACAGCTATGCTCCTGCTTGCAGGCTGTTTGCAGGTATCAGCTTCCGGAATTGCTCAGAAAGTGAGCATTAACCGGGAGAATGCATCACTGAAAAAAGTATTTACCGACATTAAAAAGCAAACGGGTTACCTGTTTTTCTACAATTCCCGCCTGCTTGATAATGCTATGCCGGTGACCTTATCAGTAAATGATGCTGAAATGAAAGATGTGCTGGAACTTTGTTTCAAAGACCAGCCACTCACTTTCAAAATCGTGAACCGGACCATCGTAATCAGCGAGCGGCGCAACTATACGCCGCTGAACATTCCCATTGCTGACACCATTCCATCTTTGTTCAGGATATCCGGTGTTGTGCTGGATGACAGCACCTCACGCCCTATCGAAGGAGCCAGCGTGATGATCCGCGGAACTAATATTGGCGTGGCTTCCAACAGCAAGGGAGCATTCTCCATCGAAGGTAAAAAAGGAGCCAGTCTCATCATCAGCTATGTGGGTTATGAGCCACAAACCTTTATCATAAGGAATAGGGACATCATCCAGGTAAGGCTGAAACAGGGAGCGCCCAAAGATCCGCTGGCTAACGTGGTAGTTACCGGTTATCAGATGATCAACAAAGAAAGCTTCACCGGCAACGCCGTAACAATTACAGGCGAAGAGCTGAGAAAAGTGAACCCTGTGAACGTGCTGCAGAGCATCCAGGCCTTCGATCCGTCTTTCCGTGTAATGGAGAATAACCTGGCGGGATCCAACCCCAACCGCCTGCCCAATATCAATCTGCGCGGCAGCACTGCATTGCCAACCAATACAGGAGATATCCTCAGCCGGGCCAATCTTCAGAGCAATGTGAACATGCCCACCTTCATCCTCGATGGATATGAAGTGACAGTGGAAAAAATATATGACCTCGATAACTCCCGCATTCAAAGTATCACCCTCCTGAAAGATGCAGCGGCAACAGCTGTTTACGGCTCGCGCGCTGCCAATGGGGTAGTGGTGATCACCACCAAGCAACCAAAGGCCGGCAAGCTGCAGGTGTTTTACAATGGTGATTTTACAGTGAATGCCCCGGACCTTACAGACTATCACCTCCTGAACGCCGAACAAAAACTGGAATACGAAAAGCTGGCCGGTCTCTATAATTCTGTAGGCGACCGGAGCACTGAAATGCAGGAAGCGCTCTACTACCGTAAAAAAAAGAATGTAGTAAGCGGGATCAATACCTACTGGCTCTCGCAACCACTGAATGTTTCTCTCGGACAGAAGCATTCCATCTATCTCGAAGGCGGTGGCAATGGCATCCGTTATGGGCTGGATATGCGCTATCAGACGCAGCCCGGTGTAATGAAAGGATCCACGCGCGACCGCTACAGCGTAGGTGTAGACCTGGCTTATAATCCCAGCACCAATTTCCTGTTCAAGAATACACTCTCTGTTACGGAGGTGAATTCAGCACAATCACCCTGGGGGAATTTCAGCGACTATGTACGCATGAACCCTTATTATGCCAAAACGGATTCCGCAGGAAATATCCTCCAGTCGCCCGATAACTGGCTGATAGATACCCGTCGCAACGGCCCTGAGCAATTTGTGACCAATTTTGTGCTCAACCCGATGTATAACAGCACACAGCACTCATTCAGCAAGAATAAATACACAGAGATCATCGATGCCTTTTCAGGTGAGTGGACCATCACTGATGGGTTGAGGCTCCGCGGTCTGTTCAGTCTCACCAAGCGGAAGCATGTAAATGACCAGTTCGTTTCTCCCGGCGATAATTTTTTCTATTTTACTGCGCCGGATAAACTGAACGAGAGAGGAAGCTATACGTACAGCAACCTGGATGAAACAGCTGTAGACGCCAATCTTACCCTCGGTTACAATAAGCAGGTGGGCAATCATTTCTTCAATGCCACTGCGGGCGCCAATATCAGAACGGCCCACCAGAATTTCAATTCGTTTACAGCGATCGGTTTTCCTAACGACAGATTCACCAATATTGGCTTTGCCCTTGGATATGCAGAAAACGCTTCTCCCAGCGGTTACAATGTCAGGGAGCGACTTGGTGGCGCATTCATCAGTGGTAACTATACCTATAAGAATAAATACCTGATGGACGCGACACTGCGCACCGATGGATCTTCCAAATTCGGTACCGAGAACAAGCTCGCTTCTTTCTGGTCATTCGGCCTTGGATGGAATGTGCATAAAGAAGCCAACTTCAGAAGCCGCGTGATCAGCATGCTGAAACTTCGCGCCAGCACAGGAAAAACCGGAACAGTGAACTTTGAACCGAATATGGCTAAAACCTTATTCGTTTATGGATCCGACTGGTACTCTACCGGTATGGGATCCCTTGTTGCCAACTATGGTAACCCTGATCTGAAATGGCAGCAGACGAGAAATTTCGATGCAGGGGTTGACCTCGGTTTATTCAAAGACAGGATCATGATCTCGCCACGTTACTACCACAAGCTCACGCAGGGAATGCTCTCTGATATCACGCTGGCGCCATCCACAGGTTTTGGTTTTTACAAAGCCAATCTCGGCGATATGCTCAACGAAGGATTTGAGCTCAACCTGAAAGCACAGGTGGTAAAAACAAAAGACCTGATGGTGAATGTGAATCTGAACATGGCACGCAATACCAATAAGATCGTGCTTATTTCAAATGCACTGAAGGCATATAACGACAAAGTGGACGAAGCGCAGGAAAACAATTATGGAGGAACACCACTGGTACGTTATAACGAAGGTCAGTCTCTCAACACTATCTACGCTGTCCGTTCCATGGGTATCGATCCGGAGAACGGCCGTGAGATCTTCCTTAAAAAAGATGGTACTTATACTTACGACTGGAGTGTAAAGGATATCATGCCCGTTGCAGATAATACACCCACGGCAGATGGTTTCTTCGGCACTTCCGTTGCCTGGAAGAACTTCATGCTTCAGGTTCAGTTCTACACCAGGTTCGGCGGTAAAGATTATAATCAGACATTGGTTGACCGTGTGGAAAATGCCGATCCACGCTATAATGTAGACAGCCGGGTACTGGGGGAAAGATGGAAGAATCCCGGAGATATTGCAAAGTATAAGAATATCGCAGACATAGGCACTACAATGGTTTCTGACCGGTTTGTGCAGCGCGACAATGTTCTGGAGCTGAACTCCATTTATATGTCGTACGATTTCAACAAATCATTCTGCCAGAAACTGTCAATGCGCAACCTGCGCGCATCCTTCACTATGAACGATGTGTACAGGTGGTCATCCATGGCTATTGAAAGAGGACTGGAATATCCATTCGCACGTTCATTTACATTCTCCATTCAAACAAGCTTCTAAATACTACGGTATGAAAAAATATTTCACCATCATCATAGCAGTGCTGCTCCTGGCTTCCTGTAATAAATGGCTTGATGTAAAACCGGAAGACCAGGTGACCAAAGAGGAACTGTTCCTGTCGGAATCCGGATTCATGGAAGCACTGAACGGCGTATACACCGCCTGCTCCCACGAAACCTTGTATGGTCTGGAACTGGCTTCAGGTCTGCCTGAAGTGTTGGCTCAGAACTATCATTTTGAACCAAACGACAGGGACGGCTATAAACAGACATCCCTCTTCAATTATACGGACCCCAACTTTATAGACCGGTCTGATAAGATATGGCGCAGATTGTACACCACCATCGCCAACTGCAACCTGATACTGGAGAATATCGATAACAAAGTGCCCATGACCGACGTGAACCGTCAGCTCATTCATGGCGAAGCGCTCGCACTGCGTGCTTTCATTCACTTCGATCTCCTCAGACTGTATGCGCCATCTTTTGCAACTGCTCCAACGGGCAAAGGCATTCCTTATGTGACTACCTTTTCCAATAAGACCACTCAACTTTCCAATGTAACGGAGGCTTTGAATAAAATGGTAGCAGATCTTACCAAAGCAAAAGAGTTGATGAAAACAGCAGATCCCATTATTGCCAGCGCCTATATTGTAGGTTATCCCAGTGATACTGCTTCCAAGGAAACAGTGGCTCCCATATTGTTTCAGCAGAACAGGCGCCACAGGCTGAACTATTATGCCGTGTGCGGTACGCTGGCCAGGGTGTATCTGTATCTTGATAAAAAAGCAGAAGCCCTGGCAAATGCCAAAGAAGTGATCGATGCAAAGAAATTCCCCTGGACGAAAGAACAGGACTTCATCAATGCCGATGTGAAACTTAAAGACAGGATCATGTATCCTGAACTGGTTTTCTGCTGGTATGATAACTGGAACACAGACCAAACGACCAGGAGGTTCGAATCCGGATTTGCTGGATTTTATATCAAAGCGGATGCAGGTGATAAACTCTATGAGAAAGGCGGTGTTGGTGGCGAAGACCGCCGGTATAAACAATGGTTCAATCTCATCAGTGACAATTCCATGGTGCGTTACGAATTACTGAAATACAAACGTGAGAAAGAAGTTAACAGACATCCGCTGGTACATCCTGCTATCAGATTGAGTGAACTGTATTACATCGCGGCCGAAGCCAGCTGGGATACGGATCCTGCAAAGGCGCTGGAATATCTCAACATGGTGCGCGCTGCAAGAGGCATCAACGTGGAAGTGAATACCAGCTCCAAAACTGTTTTCATGGATGAACTGGTAAAAGAATTCCGGAAAGAGACCTATGCAGAAGGTCAGTTATTCTACCTGTACAAACGCCTCAACCGTGGTATTCTGCTGGAAACAGGCGCTACAGCACCGGCAACGGAAAAGATCTTCGTACTGCCTTTGCCCAATGATGAAATAGAATATGGTCAACGCTAAAACGATGTGACAATGAAACAAGGAATTTTTTTCACCATAATGATAGTGCTGGCAGTTACTGCCTGTAAGAAGACGCCGGATTTTATGTTCCAGGCCCCCCTTCAGAACGTGTATTTTGATATTAAGCCCGAGGATAGTGTTGTGTACACTTTTGCTTACAAACCCGATCTGGGCCGCGATACCGTTTACCTTCCTGTAAAACTGGCTGGCTTGCGTGCCGACAGCATCCGCAAGTTCGGTGTGATAGTGGTTGACACCGCCACTACAGCCCGCCCCGGTGTTCACTATGAAGCATTCAAAGAATGGTATGAACTGCCTGCTGACTCCGGCGTATTCAAACTGCCCGTGATCCTGTTCAATACAGATCCTTCTTTGCAGACGCAATCCGTGAAACTGACCGTGAAGCTGAAACCCGGTGCAGGACTGGATACCAGCGTCAACAAACTGATCAGAACAAAGGTTATCCTCAGCGCCAAACTTGAACAACCCGACTGGTGGACCACCTGGCCGCTGGGTGCTTACTCACGCACCAAGCATGAATTGTTCATGATCGCTACCGGTGTTACATCCATGACAAAGGAGGGATTGGATGCACCCCGCAACCTCTTCCTCACTGGAAGATTGAATGTGATGATCGCCGATCCGTTTGCCTGGGTAGCCAACAATCCTGATAAAGGATATGTACTCACACAACGACCAGATGGCGAATATGATTTTTATGCCATCAGTAACCCGGCTAAAAAGATCCTGGTACGAAAAGTCGTTTCTTCAGGAAGATTCTACTTCGTGGATGAAAATGATCTCGACATCAACTAAAACCACCACCTAAAAATATTCCGATGCGTAAGCAATTTATTATAGTAGTTGGTTTGCTCGCTTTGCTGGCAGCCTGTTACAAAGACAAGGGAAACTACGAATACAACCCGCCCGAAGAACCATTGGTGACCAACCTGGATACCGTGTATTCAGTATTTGTGGGCGATAGTCTCATTATCAAACCCGTCATAAAATATACTGATGCTTCAAAACTGAGCTTCGACTGGAAGATATCTGTTCCTGATCTGACAGATGACCTCAATTTCAAAGGCCCCGAAGTAAGAACGGTGTTTGGCCTGGGCGCCAACAGGTACAGGGCCAAACTGACCATTACAGACAACAGTAATGGAATGAAATATTTCCATGATTTCGTTGTAAGTGGTAAGACCGGTTTTTCACAAGGCACCACCGTGCTCAGTCTCGACAACGGAGAAACCATCCTCTCTTTCATCAAACCAGATGGCACGGTGCAGCCTGATATATACGCGTCTACCAATATGGGCGAAAAGCTGGGTGGCAAACCAAAGCAGTTGATCGGTCTTCGCCACGCAAGCATCGATCCCTATCATACCACCAGCTACTGGGTATTTACGGATGAAGGGGAGAAAGGCGTGCAGATCAATTCAAATACCATGAAGAAGATCAAGAACCTGACCGGCAATTTCTTCATACCACCGGCTACCCTGGCGCCCGGTAATTTCATTTCAACACAAATGGAATCGATGAATGGCGTGATAAATGGAAAACTGTATGTCGGCACCACGCAGACCTGGAACAAAAACCCGCTGTACAATATGTTCGGGCTGCCAGCCGAAGGCGATTACCAACTGTTCGATCAGGCGGCTTTCAATTCCATCATGCCTTATTTTCTAGGTTACGAAAAAGTGAGAAAACAGGTGGTGGCCTTCACCAATTTCGGATCCCCGGCATATATAGGTACCGGTTACCAGGTGGTGGGCAGTGCCTTTGATCCACGCAGTGTAGGGCTGGATCTGCTCTTCTTTGTACAGGTGAATGATGGAAACTGCTTTGCTGTTGGTAAAGACGCTGCTGGTACATTGAAGGAAATCAAATTCGGTGTGGAGTTCATGGGTATCATACTTATCAAGCCTGAATATATCCGCAACTTTGCACAGCCCGGGCTGATCACACCTACTACCAAATGGGTGAATACACCCGGTGAAATATTCTACTTCACTTCCGGAAGCAAGATCTACCGTTACAATCCAACCAATGAAGATTTCCGTCAGCTTACTACTGACTTCGGCGGAAAGGATGTAACCATGATCAAGCTGATTGACGGCGGCAATACCATGCTGGCAGGTACAGAGGGTACACTCTACCACCTGGATGTAAGCACCGGCAAATTCGGAGACGTCATCAAAAAACAAACAGGCATTCCCGGACAAACCATCGATGCCGTGATCCGCAACGACCGGTAATATTCATTCAGTCTTAAATATCATACCAATGACAATCAGAAAAAGTACTGCACTGGGCCTGTTGATAGCAGCCTCGGTAAGTACAGTGGCCTGGAAGCAGGGCGGCAGGCCTGAATCTTTCACGGTAAATGGCAATCTCTCAGGATACAAAGACAGTATCGTATTTCTTACTTACGGGACCTTTGATGATACAAAGATCGACAGTGCTAAAGTGACCGATGGGAAATTTACATTCAAAGGAAAAGTGGAAGAACCCGTTCAGGGCATGCTCTTCTCCCGCGACTATCGTGTGCGGCTCGATCTGTTTGTAGATAAAGGAGCAGTGTCAATAAACGGTTCAACAGACAACATAAAGGTATGCGGTTCTGATGTGGTGAATGATTATGCGCTCCTCAACCAGGAGATCATGGCAAACCGCAAGTGGGTGAATGGACTTTTCACCGAAGCATGGAATGTAAAAAAAGCAGGTGACACTGTTAAAGCTAAAATGCTGGAAGCGGACGGGAATAAGTATTACACCTATGAATACGAGATCCGCAAAAATTATATCAAGGCCCATCCGGGAAGTCCCATCAGCGCACGTGAACTGCTCATGTATGTCAACAACAAAACACTTACCGAGTGCCTGCCGATGTATGAGGGGCTGGATGCTACGGTGAAGTCATCTTTGCAGGGTCAGGAACTGACGCGCCGCATGGAACTGCTCAAAAAACTCAAGACGGGTAACAAGGCGCTTCCGTTTGCACAGACTGCCGTTGATGGAAAAACGATCACTTTGGAGAATTACAAAGGTAAATATGTGCTGCTCGAGTTCTGGGCATCCTGGTGCGGGCCCTGCAGGGCAGAGAATCCAAACCTTCGCAAGCAGGTGGATATTTTCGGACCTAAAGGATTCAATGTGCTGGGGATCTCACTGGATAAAACACGTGATCCATGGATCAAGGCGATTGAGAAAGATGGACTTACCTGGACACAGGTATCTGATCTCAAAGGATGGAATAACCAGGTTGCAGTGGCATACGGTGTAAAAGCTGTGCCCGCCAATTTCCTGATAGATCCTTCAGGTAATATCATTGCACAGGATTTGCGCGGGGAAGTACTGAATGAAAAGTTAAAAGAGATCTTCAAATAGGTTTCCTACCCGCTGAAATTTCCAATATTTAGTTAATAAAACGCTATGCAGGTTTTCTTGCATAGCGTTTGTTTTATCAACCTAAACTCACCGTATGAAACAATTATCCATTCTTGCGCTGCTCTTTACCCTGTTCTTTGCATCCAGCTGTACAAAGGAGTATAATACCATTGAAGAAGTGATTCCCAATCGAACCATCGTTTATACGGTACCGGTATCCGGATGGAGTTTCAACTCATCTGATGGTACTTACATCACCAATATCAATATGCCTGAAATAGATAATGTGGTATTTGAGAATGATGGGGTAGTGGTGGCTGCCATGTTCGACAGCAATACTTATGAAGTGTTGCCGCAGGTGTATGGTGGTTACAGCTACACCTATTACTATAAGCCAGGTTTGTTGACGGTATCTGTACAGGGAGCCAATGGTTCACAGGGTGTAAAGCCCAATAATCCGATCACCTTCAAGATCGTACTGATACCTTCAGAACAATAATATTGAAGCCTGTGTGGCTGTTACGCTAAGTTGTGTAAAAGCCATTCTCAGGCGCCGGAATTGATGTTTGGGCAGCATTGCTGATAAGTGCGATGCTGTCCTTTTTATTAAACAGGACAAATTTGTTTTTCCCTCTTTATTTCATATTATAATATTTATAACTAAAAATATATGATAAAGAGTTGTCTACACTTTATTAATTGTAAATATGTTTATTTGTCCGGATTTGTCCTCTATTTGTCCGCTGTATTGCATCTTAATTAAGGGGTCTTTTACGTTACTTTCGTGCACGTATTTATCCGAGCTGCTTCGCGTAAGCAGCAGGGTGAGTATTGATGCAAATACGTAAACCAATTTCTACGATATACCATGCGCAAGACCCTCGCCGTATTGCTACTGCTTTTAATTGCATGTAGCCAACAACTGTTTTCCCAGGTTTTTCTTCAACCCAAGGTTCCGGCCAATGCGCCCACCAGCACCCAGGTGAGAGTGCCGAACGGACTTTCAACCTTTACTTATCTAAGGGCGTACGCTTTATATCCTGTTGGTGAGCTTAATGAACTGTACACAGGTGATGTGATTAAGCAGTTGGGATTTGTTGCCACTATTGGAGCAAATGCTCCGGCAGGAGGACAGATCAAATTTTATATTCAGAATACTTCCGATCAGACGTTTCAGAAGGGCACCAACTGGACAAATGTCCTGACAGGCATGACACAGGTGTATAACGGTACTTTTACGCTGCCGGTCACTAATGGTCCCGCAGAAATTATCGTTACGCTGGACGCACCTTTTACTTATACAGGAGGGGGATTATATGTAGCCTGGGATTACCTGGGGTCTCAATTCTGCAGTTCCCCGGTTACTTTTGCTGCCGAAGGGTCCGCATTGGTTCCCGGTTGCGCGAGCGCTAACAGCGCTACTGCCGCCCCCGAAATCCTGGGGACTACCGCATTCAGGCCACAGTTGATATTCGGTTTTGATAACCCTTTTGGCAATGATCTTGCGGTAACGCAATTGAAAGCAAACGGGATCTTCAGTCCTGGCCTGGGAGAAGCCAACAAGGTAACTGCCATGATCAGGAACAGGGGATATAATGCCCAAAATAATTTTACAGTATCCTGGACGGCAGCAGGATTACCCTATTCAACTGTAGTCGCAAGCCTTGCCCCCGGCGACAGTACAACGGTAGAGATGACGATACCTGCTTCAACAGCAGCCGGTACCATTCAGATAAAAGCGGCGGTAGGCGCGGATGAGAGGAGTTCCAATAACTCGATGCAGATCACCCAGGAAATTGTTTGTGATGAGTTCAGGTATGCTGGCAGGGTTACACCTAATGAGGCAATAGGGTTTAATACAGGCTCAGGTATTATAGCAGTTTTGCACAAATCCCCGGCTACATCGGTAATGATCAACGCCATCCGGATCAGACTGAGCGACAATGCACCGAGCATAGGAAATAATATTAAAGGAGTTCTGCTCGATCAAAACGGAGTGATCCTGGCTACTTCAGCGGATTTCCCGATAACCGCAGCCAATTTTAATACAGAGGTCTCCATTCCACTGGCAACACCCTTTACCATTCCTGCCAATACCAGTTTTTATGCAGGAATAATACAATCTGCCAGCAATCCCGGATATTTTCCCGTTGGAACTGATAAAAGTGTAAAAATGGAACCCAACCGTTATTTTACATTTTTCGCAACAGGAGGTACACCCTCTCCGGTTACCGAAGATCTCGGAGCGCTCATGATCGGCTTTGCCGGACAACCCGTAGCTGAGCTGACCAACTCCACCACCGGTGTATTGAAACAAGGGCAGAAAGCTACGCTCACAGCCACTACCGGTTTCAGCTATTATGATTTCAGCGTGAATAGTATTGTAAAGCAATCCTCCCCTTCCAATGTGTTTGTATACGCGCCCAACAACAATGATGTAGTATCCGTGAATGTTTCTAATGGCGGTTGTGCTTATACAGCCCAACATACAGTTACCATGCAGGCCACTGACATTGTGCCCACAGCTGGTATAGTTTACGTGAAGAAAGGTGCTACCGGTAATGGCAGCAGCTGGGCGAATGCAGCCGGGGAACTGGCGGATGTTTTACTGGCCGCACGCAGCAATACAGCTATCACCCAGGTTTGGATGGCAGGCGGTACTTATCTTCCTTTGTACAGTGCTCATGACGGAGATCTCGGACAATCCAATGGAAGACGGAATAGTTTTGTAGTTACAGGCAATCTGAAATTATACGGAGGATTTGCCGGTACTGAAACCACGCTGAACCAGCGCAACCTGACCATCATGGCCAATAGAACCATCCTCAGCGGCGACCTCGATGGAAATGATGATCCGAATGGCGCCATTGTTGGCAATAATGCATACAATGTAGTAATAGTAGCAGGCAACTATACTCCTGTATTTGATGGACTGACCATCAGGGGAGGTAAAGCAGAATCAAGTGCCGGTACAAGAACCATTGACGGCATAACGGTAGATGCTAATGTTGGTGGTGGAATGAACTTTAAAGAAGCCTCGCCTGAATTGAACAATATGATCATCCAGGGTAATACTGCAGTAGCAGGTGGTGGAGTGTCACATAATATCGGGCATGTTACCATTTCCAATTCCCTTATCGCAGGAAATATGGCAAGCGGCGGCGGTGGAATTTATAACTCTACCGGGAGCTATCTGGCACTGGTCAATACCACCGTGAGCGGCAATACGGCCACCAATGGCGGTGCCATCTTTAACAGTATGGCAGCGATGGAGATTTTCAATTCTATCATTTACGGTAATAGTTCAGGAATCGGAGGAACGCTCGTCAATGTTACATATTCTGTTTTACAGGATAATATTTCCGGAACAGGAAACAGCACAGTCGATCCTCTGTTTGTTGATATGCCTTCTCATTCAACAGCTCCTTTCATTGTCGGCAACTATGCATTGCAAACCAACAGTCCTGCTGTGAATACTGGTGACAATGCAGCGATCCTTGCTTTACCGGCAGCTTTTCAGGTAACAGATGTAGCTGGCAATACCCGGATCGTTAACCTGGCCAATGGTGGTATTGTAGACAGGGGCGCTTATGAATTGCAGCGCCAGTTGCAGACCATCACGGTATCCGATCTGAACAAAGTATATGGTAATGCAGATTTTGAGCCAGGCGCCACCACTACCTCAGGCTTAACTATCAGTTATGCATCATCCGATAACAATATTGCTGAAGCATTCCAGGATGCAACTGACGGTAATAAATGGAAGATCAAAGTGAAAAGAGCAGGTGATGTTACCATCACAGCCAGCCAGGCAGGTACTCCCGAATATTTTCCAGCTACCGACGAAACCTTTGAGCTGCGCATTGCCACAAAACCTGTAACCGTTCAGTTGACAGCTGCAACGCTCTCCAAAGTATATGATGCTACAACCGATGGTACACTAGCAGTTACTAACCTTGCCATTGCCACAGGTGATATTGTAAGCGGTGATGATCTGAGTTTGAATATTTCTTCTTCAGCATTTAGCTATGACAACAAAAATGTTGGTGATAATAAACAGATCACCCTTCCGCTTAACGTGATCAGCCTGACCGGCACCAGCGCAGGTAATTATAATATTGCCAATACAACAGATCTTACCGCCACTACCGGAAAGATCACGCCAGCAGAACTTACTGTAACTGCTGTAGCAAAAACAAAAGTCTACGGCGAATCCGATCCTGTACTGACTTACAGCTATGCTGGTTTTGCTACCGGTGATGCAGCTGTATTCACAGGCGCACTCAGCAGAAACCCCGGAGAAGACGCCGGTGATTACGCCATCATTCAGAATACGCTGAGTGCCGGAACCAATTATTCCATACTTTATACCAGTGCAAACCTTACCATTTCAAAAGCAACACAAACTATCACCTGGGTACAGGACCTGGTAACAGGTTGTAATGGCGTAAGCCCCATCACACTGACCGCCACTTCCAGCAGTGGTCTGGATGTTTCTTACCTGGCAGCCAGTTCATCCATTGCTACTGTAACCGGACAAACACTTACGCCGGTTGGTGAAGGAGCTACCACCATCACAGCTATCCAGGCCGGTGATGCCAATCATGAACCAGCCACCGCGGTTGTAAAAACATTCAGCTATCAGTTGTCGAGCGCACTCCGTCAGCATTTTGCAGATGCTATGTTCTTCGATAATTCTGGTGGTAAGTATGTTCAATGGCAATGGTACAAGAATGGAAACCTTGTTTCCGGTTTCAATACACCTTATTACAATGAAGCAACTGCATTGAACGGTACTTACTATGCAATGGTAACGGACAAGAACGGAAATATGGTTCAGACATGCCCTGTAACCTTTACCGGTAGCGGAACTGTAGCCGCTGGTGTAAAAGTTGCGCCGAATCCTGCCAGAGCAGGTTCCACAGTGAGCATCACCTGCAGTTACACAGAACCTGCATTGCAGGGAGCTACGTTACAGATCTCCAATATCAGTGGTACAGTAGTACAGCGTATCACTACTGTACGTCCGGTCAACACCGTGGTAATGCCGGCTGCTGGCGGATTGTATGTGATCACGCTCACGCTCAGCAATGGACAGAAATCAACTGTGAACGTGCTGGTGAACTAATGTTAATGAACTAAAAAGAAAACAATGATTCAGAAAATAGCAATAGCCTGTTTAACTGCACTTTCTTTATCAGGCAGCACATTAGCCCAGGAATTCGGGATAGAACTGAATGCCGGCCTGCAAGGCCTCAGGTATGATATCAGTAACGGCGACCGGAAACTACAACCAGGAGGCTCGCTGGGCGTGAATTACACATTCCACCTCGGGAGAAAATGGGGATTACTGACGGGTGTATCTGCCAGTTACTTTAATACCAAAGTAACTTTGCAGGACGGCACCTTCTCATCGTACCAGGTGGACAATACCGGTTCTGCATTCCAGTACAATATCAAAGCCACCGGCTTTGAAGAAAAGCAAAGCTTTCTGGCCGGCGCTGTACCTCTGATGCTGCAATATCATACACTGGGAAATACACGCTGGTACGTAAATGCAGGAGCAAAGCTGATACTGCCGGTTGAAGCCACTGTTAAAGCGAAAGCTTCTCAGCTGACCCTCTCCGGTTACTATCCTGATTATAATATCGAAGTGAAGGATATGCCACAACATGGATTCGGTACAGTGAACAACTGGACGTCTGAAACAAAACAGGAACTGAAACCTGCTGTTATGGCAAGCGCGGCCACTGGCATCAGCTTCCGCCTGGGTGAAGGGGTCCGCCTCTACACAGGCGTTTATTTTGATTATGGTGTAACCAATATGAACAAAGGATCAGGAGATAACGCTTCTCTTGTTGCTTATAATCCTGCCAATATCAACGAAGCAAAAGCCGGTAGTTTACTGAATGGGATCGATAAGATCCATGCAATGGGTTATGGCATCCAGGTGCGACTTGGGTTGGAGAAAAAGAAACAGAAGTCAACGCCGCCTTCACCACCTCCACCTGTTGCCGAAGCTCCTGTTAAGCAAGAGCCAGTTCAGGTAGCGGTTCCGCCTCCGCCACAACCAAAGGAAGAGGTAAAACAACCAAAACAGGATCCGGAACCAACACCGGCTCCCACTATCACCACCGAAGAAATTACCGTAGTGGAAAAACCTGTCGTATTCAGCAAAATTGGTAACACCACTCTGAGTGAATCTTTTAAACCGCATTTAGACAGCATTGCGACTATACTTAACCGTTATCCTGACCTCCGTGTGGATGTGATCGGTCATACCTGCGATATCGGAACAGAAAAAGAAAACGCACGAATTGGTCTGGAACGTGCAAAATCTGTTGCTAAGTACCTGCAATCCAAAGGTATTGCCATGAGCAGGATGGACCTAAGCTCTGCAGGACCATCAAATCCTGTAGTGGAGAATACATCCGCAGGTAACAGAAGCCTCAACAGGCGCGTTACTGTGATGGTAAAATAGTTAACGATAAAGTTGTTGATGGAGCTGACCTTGTTTAGGCAGCTCCACTTTTTTTTACGCAGTGCCCAGTAACCCGCGTCCCCGCGAGTTACTTATATTCCGTCGCCTCCCGGCGACAACGCATTCGCCAGAGACGGACAAATATTCCTCACTTGCCGGAGGCGAGCGAGTGCTCCCCGAGTAAATGCATCCGATTTTTTTGGCAAGCAGTTAAATGTTGAAAGGTAGACTGGTGGCCTGTTTGCAAGCTAGTTGTAAAAATGTCCCGAAGCTCAAAAAATATTTCCTTCCCTACATCTCCGAAAATATATCTGATATTCGCTGGCATACTCAATGCTCTCCGATGTCATTTACAACAGACAAACAAACCCTTGAGGACCTGAACATCTTCGGTAAACATGGCAGGGATTCCATCTACAATATCTTCAACCGCTGCAATACGAGAGGCGGTGCCGCTGTATTGGAAGAACTGTTCCGATACCCGCTTTCAGATCATGAGGCCATCAACAAACGCAGCAGTATTATCCGGTGGTTTGCAGCATCCGGCACGGCTTTCCCTTTCAAAAGCAGCGACTTTGATGCTGCTGAACCGTATCTCGCCAATACTGACGAACGCTCAAAACTCAATGTGCAGGACAACTCAATGGCGCGCAAGCTCAGCAATATGATAGCCATGGATGTGAACACCCAATTGATCTATAAAGGAGTTGAATCCCTCACAGAACTGATCAGGCAGGCAAGAGAACTCAGTAAAGAACTGAGTGGCAATGAACTTTACCGGGAAGAGAACGAGCAGATGTCTGATATTCTCAACAATCCGGCCTTCAATGTGATCTATGAGAACAAGGGAAAGCCAACCCATGAACAGATTGCTGAATCCGACCTGATCCTGCGTTTTAAATACCGGGCACAGATAGAAAAACTACTCCGGCTTATTTTCAATCTCGATGCATACCTGTCCATCGCAAAAGTTGCGAACGAACGGAAGTTCATTTTCCCGAAAGCTCTGCCTGGTGAAGATCATAGGTTACTTCAACTGGAAGGCGTATTCCATCCACAGGTCAGGAATGCAATTCCGAATACCATCAATATTACTACCGGCAGCAATATCATTTTTCTGACCGGAGCGAACATGGCTGGAAAATCCACCTTCATGAAATCACTGAGCATTGCCACGTACCTGGCGCATCTGGGCTTTCCTGTTGCAGCCACAAAGATGGAATTTGCAGTGATGGATGGCGTTTACACTACTATCAACCTGCCTGATAACCTGGGTATGGGTGCAAGCCATTTTTATGCGGAAGTATTACGTGTAAAACAGATGGCCCTGGAACTGAAGGCCGGAAAGGACCTTTATATTGTTTTTGATGAACTGTTCCGTGGCACCAATGTGAAAGACGCTTATGAAGCCACTATCGCCATAGTATCGGCCTTCGCAAAAAAGAGGAAAAGCATTTTCGTGATCTCCACCCATATCATCGAAGCCGGGGATATTCTGAGAGAAAAATATGCCAATATAAATTTCGTGTACCTGCCTACAAGAATGAATGGCAATCAGCCTGTTTACACCTATACACTTGAACAGGGAATTACAGGGGACAGGCATGGGATGGTGATCATACAGAACGAAAAAATACTGGACATCCTGAAAAATGGAAAAAGGAAACCGAGAAAAACAACAGCGTATGAGCTTCCAAACTGATAAGCAAACACTGGATGACCTGAATATTACAGGGAAGTTCAAGCCACAGTCCATGTTCAGCATTTTTAACGGCACACAAACTGCCGGGGGAGAAAAATTGCTGGAACGTATGTTTGATCAGCCGTTGACCGATCCTGCGGCTATTAATAGTCGCACTGACATGTTCAGGTATTTCCACCAGCGGAACCTGGCATTCCCTTTCGATAAGGAGATCTTTCAGGAGGCCGAGAACTACCTGGGTGCGGCAACAGCAAGCTCATTCCTGCTGACGGCCAGCAGCGTCATGCAGAAGAAATTCCTGCAACTGACCATTAAAGATGAGCAGTTTGACCATTTGCAGCGCGGCTTCCGGGCGGCGGTTGAGCTCTTCAGAACAGTTCGGGATTTCCTGAAGAAACTGGACAATGATTTTCCGGTCTCAGCACAATTCAATACGGTAAAAGCTTTGTTCAGCGGTAATAAAATGAACTGGCTGGAGGAAGTGAACCATATTTCTGTGCTCAGGCTGGCCCGCTATGATCATCTGGTCCGTCATATGCTTCGCCATGAAGTTGAAAGTATCCTGGATTTCATTTATCAGCTGGATGTCTGCATAGCGGTCAGCGATGTGGCCCGTGTCCGGAACTTCACCTATGCAAAAGCGCTTCCCCGCGATCAGTATGTTTTCAATACCACGGCATTGAGCCATCCTGCCCTTGAAAAGGCAGTAACCAATCCATTATTCCTGCACGAGGAGCAGAATGTCCTTTTTCTTACCGGGGCCAATATGGCGGGTAAGTCCACTTTCATGAAATCACTGGGCATTGCCGTTTACCTGGCTCATATGGGATTTCCCGTTGCTGCCGGGGAGATGGTATTTTCAGTGAGGGATGGACTGTATACGTCTATTAACGTACCGGATAACCTGAACATGGGTTACAGTCATTTTTACGCTGAAGTGCTGCGTGTGAAGAAGGTAGCGGAACAGGTAGCGGCAGGGAATGATCTGCTGGTGATCTTCGACGAGCTCTTCAAGGGTACCAATGTGAAAGATGCTTATGACGCAACATTGTCCGTTACCAAGGAGTTCTCCACCTACCGGAACAGCCTGTTTGTGATCTCCACGCATATCATAGAAGTGGGAGATGTGCTGAATGATGAATGCGATAATCTCATGTTTTCTTATCTTCCCACAATAATGGAAGGTAGTATACCCCGATATCCGTACAAACTGACACCGGGCATCACCAACGACCGCCACGGTATGCTGATCATCGAAAATGAAGGAATACTTGAAATGATTGAAGATTAAATGCCGGTCCTATGTCAACAACTGAACTTGACTATGACACCATACTGAAGTTTAAAAACGGGGATGAGCTGGCCTTTACAGCCATCTACAATCATTTCTACAATCATATATTTTCATTCTGCAAATATCTCCTGCCCACCATCGAGGATGCGAGGGATATGACTGCGCAACTCTTTATCCTTCTGTGGGAAAAGAAAGGAACGCTCGATACTTATAAAAATCTCCGCGCTTTTCTCTTCCTGAATGCCAGGAACAAATGTTTCAATTTCCTGCGAAACCATAAAGCAAGATCTGTAATAGACAAACAACTGAGCGATTTCACACAATCGGAACAGGTATCCATTCTCTTTTCAGAAATTGAGGCAGAGCTGATCACCCGCATCCGGGAGGAAGTGGAGAAACTGCCTGACTATTACCGGAATATCCTGCAACTCTCGTATTTCCAGGGGTACAATAACCAGGAGATAGCAGATATGCTGCAGATCAGCGAAAAAACCGTGCGCAATGCAAAGTCCATCGCGCTGAAAACAGTGAAGATGGTTTTCCTCAGCCGGAACATGAAACTGGGCTTTCCGGCAAGCCTCATTTATTTTTTTAATTGATTCGGGACAAACGGGATCCCTCACGGGTTATATAATAGCCTTATCAACCATTGTTTATGAATGAGAAATCAAAAGCTATTGCTGACCTTGTTCAAAAGCATCTGAATGATGACCTGAATGATCAGGAAAAACAGGAGTTGGATAACTGGCTTCAGGAATCTGAAGAGAACCGGCTTTTTTTTGAGCACCTTACTGATGAGAAAAGTCTGTCTGCAACGCTCAGTGAATATGAGACAAGCAAAGACATCATATACGGAAAAATAAAAAAAGCGATCCCTCTTGACGGGGAGAAAAAGAAAAAGCCTGCTGGTATCGCCTGGCTGAACCCGCGCAGGATCACAACAATAGCGGCTTCCATCCTGGTAGTCAGTGGTGCCTTGGTTTGGTGGAGTATCAACAGTAACGATGACCCTGGTGCCGGAACAGCCGCTGTGCCTGCATCGCAGCGGGACCGCCAGCCGGCCTTCGCAGGCGCCATTCTCAAACTGGCTGATGGTCAGGAGATAGTACTGGATGATGCGAAAGATGGGACTGTAGCAAAAGAGGGCAACACACAAATTACAAAACAGGGAGGCCTTCTGTTATACAACAGTAATGATCTTTCCGGTAAAGTTCTTTACAATACCCTGTCCACCCCCAAGGGAAGAGTGTACAAACTATCCCTGCCCGATGGTTCAAAAGCATGGCTGAATGCAGCCAGCTCCATCCGATTCCCCGCTGCTTTTGGCGGCAAGGAGCGCCAGGTTGAAATAAGTGGTGAAGTGTATTTTGAAATAAAGCAGGATAAGGAAATTCCTTTTTATGTGAAGGTTGATCCTTTTACCACCATCGAAGTACTGGGAACGGAATTCAATGTGAATGTCTATGACAATGAAAAGATCCTGCGCACCACTTTGCTGACCGGATCCATCAGGGTGCAGAACACGGAGCAGGAACAGAAAGGCAACAGCGTATTGCTGAAGCCCGGCCAGCAGGCACAGTGGAAGAATGTAGAGACTGTTCAGGCCATCACTGTTGTGCAGAATGTAAACCTGGAAAA
>NZ_JBQCGW010000062.1:0-27329 GCF_051955275.1 Pseudobacter sp.
CCTGCCCGGATACCAGTATAAAAAGCATTTCAGGAAGATACAGCGGAAAATAAACAAGCCTGTAAAGTATATTGGAAATAAATCCGCAACTGCTGAATTGTACCTGCACATGGCAAGGATGATCAGTGAGAAGAAAAAAAACAGTTACCTGGCTCCTTTCCTGGAAAAGACAATGCAACAGTATGTCAGCAAAACAGAAAAGTTATTGCCGGGTATTGAGGATGATCTGGCAGCGGATCTGCGGAAGCAGTTGAAGCAGATCGGGTGAAAATGAGGTGATACGCCAGGATCAAACTGGTCTGATGGTCACCGGCATCACAAAATAGAAAGCTGTTCCTCTGCCAAGATTACTGTTCACTTCGATCCTGATCTGATGAAGTTCCAGGATCTTTTTGACGATCGCCAGCCCGATCCCCATGCCTTTTGAAGTGGCTGCCATATTATCAATTTGTTTATAGCGCTCAAAAACATAGGGCTGGTCCTCCGGGGCGATCCCTTTCCCTGTGTCGATCACCTGTACCCTGATGCCGGCATGTTCTACCGAAAGTTTAACGATAATGGAACCTCCATCCGGAGTAAATGTAAAAGCATTGTCAAGCAAATTCTGAAATACCCTTTCTGTGAGCGCCAGGTCTGCAAATACGGATGGCAGGTTGCCGGGCGCATCCAGCTGCAAATGGATATTCCTTTGTTTGGCCTTCAATTGATAAGACACCAGGATGTCTGACACCAGCTCATTGATCAGGAAGGGTTCTTTTTGTGGCATTACCAGGTTGGCTTCCAGTTTGGCGTGCTGGAAAAGTTCTTCCACCAGGCGGGAAAGTTTTGCTGAGTTGTCGTGTATGATCTGCAGGTACTTGTTCCGGTCCTGGTATTGCAGCTCATCCCTTTTCATCATCAGGGTTTCTACATAGCCCTGCATGATGGAGAGCGGCGTTCGCAGGTCATGGGATACATTGGCGATGAGTTCCTGCCGGAATTTATCAGTGGCCATGATCTTATCAAAATTGTCCACTATCACATCTGCCATTTCATTGAAAGTGGCGGAGAGCATGCCGAGGTTACCCTTGCCCTGTTCTTCGATACGTGCGCTGTAATCGCCTTCTTTGAAACGTTTCACTACTCCGGCTACTTTCCGGATACTGGTGGTGATAAGGAAATAGGTGAGTATCCCTACAATGGCGGCCACCGCAAGGGCAACAAGGAGGATATACAGGAGGAGGCGGGAATACAAATGGGTATTCAGTGTGCTCAGGATCTCTCTTTGTTTTTCACTGGCCAGCACTGTATACATATATCCCGCGAGTGATCCGTTTTCATAAATGGGGGCAGCAGAAAATATGCTGGGCTCACCCGGTAGTTTGGGATTATCGCCCATGGGCCGTTCTCCTGCTTTTACGGCCAGCCAGTTCTTTACATTTTCAATATTCACCTTACGTAACTGTACCGTAGTATCCGGAACAACAAAATCGGTGATATTACCGGAGGTATCAAGCAGGTACACTTCCACGCTGGGGTTGGCCACCATGGTGGAGTGAATGATATCGTGGGTAACACTGGTATCCGGTTTCCCGTTCCTGATAGGTTGTGTAAAAGATGCGAGGTGTTTGGCGATATCTCCATACAATTCCTGATGCGCCGCCGTATAATAGGATTTTGAAAGTTGCGGAACTACCATCGCGAAACCAATACCCAGTACTATAAGCACCGTAGTGAAGATGGCTGCTATCTTCCAGAACAGCATATTGCCCTGCATCTTTTTGCGTGTACTTGTCATAATTCTTCATTGAACCTGTAGCCTATGCCCCAGGTGGTCAGTATAAATTTCGGGTTGGCCACATCGGTTTCTATCTTCCCGCGAAGGCGGTTGATATGACTGTTCACTGTATGTTCATATCCTTCAAAATCATATCCCCATACCAGGTTGAGCAATCTCTTCCTGCTATAGCTGGTGCCAGGACTGGATGCCAGCAGGGCAAGCAGTTCAAACTCGCGGGGTGAGAGATCTATCCGGCTGTTGTTCAGGGTTACTTTTCTTTTTTCAAGATCTATTTCAAGACCGGCATAATTGTACTTTGTACTTACACCTGATGTTTGTGTTTCTGATTTCCTGTCTTCATTCCTTCTGAAGATCACTTTTACGCGTGCGATGAATTCCCGGATCCCGAATGGTTTGGTCAGGTAGTCATCGGCGCCGATCTCCAGGCCCAGCACTTTGTCAATTTCTTCGGACCTGGCGGTGAGCATGAGAATGGGGGTCCGGAGATCCGTCTGCCTGATCTTTCTGCATACTTCCATACCACTGATGCCCGGCAGCATAATGTCCAGGATCACCAGGTCAAAAGATGATCCGGAGAAGGAGGTCAGTCCATCGGATCCATTTGATGCCGTAATAAGCGTGCAGCCGAGGTCCAGCAGGTGGATGCTCAGCAGTTCAACGATATCCGGGTCATCTTCGATGATCAGTACTTTTTGCATGATGATGGGCCTTGAGTACTACAAAAATGGATAAAAAATCAGTGCAGAAAGTGGCTGTGATACTTTTGTTATAATTCTGCAACGGCTTTGGGATATGCTAGTACGTCCTTTGATGGATTAAAACCCAGCAAAATGAATAACAATATGTTTAAGATCCTGGCAATGGTTCCTGCTTTCCTCTCACTGGCAGCCTGCCATAAGGATGATGATTCAATGATGGTACAGCAATCCACCATCACAATTGAAAATGTACTGAACAGCCGTCCCCTGGTAGAATCGGGTACTTTCAAAGGCGCTGGTATGCCACCCGTGATTTTTCCAGGTCAATCAGTTTCATTTTCCTTTTATGCAGCCAAAAAACAACGCCTGACCTTTGCCACCATGTATGGTTGGAGCAATGATCTGTTCTTTGCTCCGGCCAATCCCGGTATTGCTTTATACCAGGAAGATGGCACGCCTGTTACCGGAGATGTATCCGACAATATCAGGCTCTGGGATAATGGAACCCGTGTGAATCAGGCCCCCGGCGCAGCGGTGATGCATCCTGGCACTGCTGAAGCCACGCCCCGGAATATAAAGGAAGTGAACGGGATGGATGATTATGGGAATAATTATCTCCAGGCTTCCAAACTGATGAAACTGTCATTGTCTTATGATGGAAATTCAAAATTCACGGTCACCATCATGAACAATTCCGGAGGTACGGCCAATGAAACGCCTTTCAGCCCTGGCGTATGGGCCATCTCCTACATTGCGGGCGACAACCTCTTGTTCCCGGAGCCGCTGTTTACTGCTGGTAAACCTTCGGCCAATGGCCTGACCAATATTGCAGAAGCAGGGGATAATACCGTATTGAGCAATTTCCTGAGTATGAATACAGGCATATTCACACCTTTGTCTCCGGTATTGGTGGTAGTGTACAATGGGAAAGACAATCCGTTATTCAGGGAAGGGGAGAAAGACAGGGGAGAAGGCTTGAAGGAGCTTGCCCAGAAAGGCAATGCGGATGTGCTGGCAGCGATGCTCAAAACAAAAGCAGGGGTGAAAGAAGTGTATGTTCTGAAAGAACCAACGTCAACAGTGCTGTTGCCCATGATCAATGGAATGGCCGGGGGCAAGGTGTCACGTCAATTGTCAGTTATGAAAGGTGACAGGATCGCGATAGCTACCATGTATGGCTTTTCAAACGATTGGTTCTTTGCAACCTCCGGTAATGGGCTGGATGCAACTGCCAAAGGCGATCTCTCTTCGTCGATCGGATTATATGATAATGGAACAGCGGTGGACCAGTATCCCGGCGCAGGCATTACCCAGTTCAATCTTACCGGCACTCCATTGCAGGAAAGCAAACCTGTACAGGCTGTGCCCAATCCCAATATGTTTACCACCCTGCCATCCATTATAAAAGTGAGTCTTCAATAAATGCTTAGTTTACATAAAAATTCAGATCAAATTAAACTCAATAGATCATGTTACTGAAACATACGATTCGTAAAAATTATAATGTAAATGTGCTGCCCGCGCTGTTGATGATGTTGATGTTTGTTGTGCTGCAGCGTCCGGCATCAGCACAGACGATGAATACCCAAATGGATCATACAGGTGCTGCGCCATCGAAGCCGGAAGATATCAGTCCTTTGCTGATAGGGGAGAAGATTCCCATGGTGAGCCTGGTTGATCCTGATGGCAAAATGGTAGAGCTTTCCAAAGTTGTAATGGTCAAACCCACGATACTGGTTTTCTATCGTGGCGGATGGTGTCCTTTCTGTAACAGGCAACTGGCGGCGTTACAGGAACTGCAACCGTACCTGTCGTCCTTAGGCTATCAGATCATTGCCATCAGTACAGACAGTCCGGAAAATCTCCGCAGCTCCATCAAAAAATCTGAGCTTGGATACACCCTGTTGTCAGATGCGGACCTGAATGTGACCAAACAATTCGGTCTGGCATTCAAGGCGCCGGAGCGGTATAATGACCTGTTGGTGAAATCTACCGGTGGAAAGGATACAGAAAGTCTTCTCCCGGTACCTTCTGTGTTCCTTGTCAACAAACAGGGAGTGATCAAATTTGAATACATCAATCCTGATTTTAAGGAAAGGATCAGTGCACCATTGTTGAAAGCAGTGGCGGGTACACTTTACAGTGAATTATAACCGGGTAGATTCTGACTTGTCCAGGGCTGACCAAAGGTCAGCCCTGGACGTTTTTGCAGTGCTCCTTCACCCGCAGGCAGGAACTATCGGTACCATCAAAACCGGGTTGAAGAAATTCTGTTGAATAAAGGAGCTGAAGGCCCGATGTTTATCATAAATCAATTTACTAACCGGATCGCATCACCGAGGTGAAAATAATACAATAATTAAATAAAATGCATTAGCAGCTATAAGGGCTTATACTTAATCTTATTTATTGATGAAAAGATTTTAAGAAACTTCCCCGTCTATCTCAATACAATGTCTTTAATTTAGGTTTCGTTATAACCGGCTGTCAATCAGTTTGGTTTATAAACCCTTAAGCCTAAACAATTCACTGCGATGTTTAAAATGTTGAAGGAAACGCTCAGCCTGACATTGATATCTTTTCTCATTTGTGTGGCGGGTTATCCGCAAAACGCTTTACCTAACTTACTACCTCCTTCGCCCATCTCTGAAGAATTTAAGAAGTTCGATGAATTTAAAATGTCTCCGGTAAATGGATTGCCTGACATTTCAATTCCGATTCATGTGATTAAGGTAAACGGAATGGAGATTCCTTTGAATCTATCTTACCACGCTTCGGGGATAAAGTTAAAACAGACTTCGGGAGAAGTAGGCGTTGGGTGGAATCTCAATTCTAATTACCGGATTTCCAGGACCATTTTTGGCCGCCCTGACGAACATTATACGATGCCGTCAGATTATGATTCACTGGGTCAGCCGGCTTATGTCAGGGATCATTACCTGGCACAATTTATCGGGCCGGGCGGCGGCGGACAGATGCCCTATTCTGATACATATTTAGACGGAGAATATGATATTTTTTCTTATGGAAGCCCAACGGCGAGTGGTTTATTTATCATAGGAGACAGAGCGAATAAAGTCATTAAACCATTAGAATTCTCGCTCTCAAAGTTCTCCTATATTAACACACCAGATAGCGGTATTTTATCTGTTTCCTCTGTAGATCCTAATGGGAATATATTTGATTATGGGCGGGATTTCGCTTCCAATTCGAGGGTCTTTGAAAATTCTGCAGGACCGGGCACTGGTTACAAAGCGCCTACTGCATGGCCATTAATGAAGATCAGGACTTCGAGAGGAGGGGATGAAATCAGGTTTAATTATTATACCACTTTAGTTGGATCATTTCAGGGAGAAAATAATTTGTTTGTTGCAAAGGAAGCTGCGAGACTGTCTGAGACTGATTACCATTCTTTCTCGAGTCCTAATTCTGAGGGTTCGCCCTATTCTACTTTTTTTACTTCAAGCATTGTGACAAAATATGAAAAAGTTGAATTCATTCGCCGGCCTGGAACGGCTGAGCTGATAGATACGATTAAGGTGAGGACGGCAGCAGGAAATGTGATAAAATACATAAGTTTCTTTTACAGTGCAGGTGGGAATTTCAGGTTTCTGGATTCAATAAGGATTTATGGAAGCTCTTTGCAGGAAGAACCACAGGTTTATGCTTTTAACTATCGAAATAAATCACAGAATCCAAATCAGTTGATCACAGACAGTTGGGGTTATTGCAAAGGAGGCATACCCGGCAATAATTACCATCAGGAGTTCTGGGATGATCAATTGTATTTCCGGAGTAGTCCATGTGCCGGATGGCCAGCTGTGAACCTGGCCTTGTTAAGGGTGGTAATGACTGATGGAGTATTTAATACAAGAGATGGCTTTGATTTCCAGGACTGTTATTCTCTTCAAAAAATAACTTATCCTACTGGCGGCACTACCGAATATTTTTATGAATCAAATAAATATATAAACCGGTTGAGTGTGCAAACCGAAGGTGGCGGTTTAAGAATTAAACAGATTGTCAAAAAAGACCCGGTTGCCGGAAACTCCCTTATCAGAGATTATGCTTACGGAGAAAACGAAAATGGGTTAGGTAGTCCTATTGTGTTCGGTGGGCTTGGTTTTTGGAATTATAAAGATGTGAATGCAAAATTAGTTTACAGGATTTTGGGATCTGCCTGCGGTCTTATAGACAACTGGACTCCTTTAGTATTAGCTAACGAGTATGTATATTCGCTCTATCCTCAGGGAGATGTTACAAGTTTTATTTCTTTGGCAAGTGGAAATATCAGATATCCCAGCGTAACAGAATATTTCTCCTCTACTGCTATGGGCCTTAAGTCTGGAAAGATAATTTACAAATACGATACGCCGGATGAAGTGCTTGAAACAGGGTTGAATGTTTCAGGATCAGTTGGTTACGTTTACAGTTTTTCACCATGGAATAAACCTTGTTTAAGAGAGCAAATGACTTTTTCCTACGAAAATGGGACCTATACATTAATAAAAAAAGATAGCCTGGAATATTTGATGGCGCCCACCCTGGGATTTCAAGGATTAAAGGTGCAGAATTATGCTTCGGATCAAGATAATGGGGGCTATATAAATGATCCAAATTCGCCAATGGCTTATTATGATGCTGTAAATTCCTGGTTTAAATATGGTACCTATGGAATTTCCACAGGGCTAAGATTGTTAAAAGAAAAGCATTCTTTCGATTATACTCCGCAAGGAAGATTAAAGAATGTGGAAAAGTATGAATACAATGCGCAATACCAATTGCGTTCGCTCACTAAGCTTGAACAGAATGGCGAAGTTGTTGTAGAGGAATCGAAGTATCCGGGCGACTTTCCTGCCTTAACAGGTACTGATCCAATTTCAAAGGGAGTTAAAAATCTGCTTCTGATGAATGCGCTTGACGAAGTGGTTGAACATAGCATATTCAAGCAGGCCGTTAATGGAACAAACAAGCGACTGCTCTCTTCCACTTTCAAATCTTTCTATAATGACAACCCGTACCTGAAGGCTATACATAATTTTAATAAGGTTGGTACAATCACAGATTTTACCGGGGCCTCTGTGCAATCTGGCGCAGTAGTAATTGACAATCGATATAAGACAGAACTCCTTTTCGATAAATACAATTCCAGTGGGAAAATTTTGCAAATGCATAAGCAACATGATTATTTGCGGTCGTATAAATGGTCGGCTGAAAACCTGTATCCTGTTGCGGAAATTCTGAATGCTGCAGAGAGCCAGGTCTTTTTCAGTAATATGGAAGAGAAAACCGGTTGGGGGATAGCAGCCGGTATCAGCTATGATCAAACAAAATCCCACACTGGCCGGGTTTCCATGAAAATCATAAATTCGTCAGGAACAAAAATTTCTTCGCATGCAAACATTTGGTTATCCGATCCCTCTGCAAATGAACGGAAATACAGGTATTCTGGTTGGGTTTATAGCGAAGGGCCAACGGCTGAGATATGGCTACTTATGAAGTCTGCGGGTGAAGCAGGTTATTATACGCTGGTAGATAATATTCCAATACAAACCACGGGAAAATGGACATATGTTCAGAAAGAAATAGTAGTGCCCGCTAACATTTCCTTGTTGAATATCAGGATTGACAATAATGGAGGTGGAGCAGTGTGGTTCGATGATATTCGATTGCATCCGGCTAACGCAACTATGTCTACTTACACATATGAACCATTGATAGGTGCTACCAGTATTTCCGATGTGAACAGTAAACCCACTTATTACGAATATGATTCTTTTGGCAGATTGAGTTTGATCCTGGACGAAAATAAAAATATCCTTAAGAAGGTAAGTTATAAATTTAATTCACCGCTCTGAAGTTCAGTCATATACATTTCTCCTGATTTATGTTTAACCCCCTATTCTTATTATGCTTTATTCCAAATTACATTTCTTACGAATTCTTATTCTTGGTACTTTCATTCTGTGCATTCCAGACCTGGTAAAATCCCAGACATGCGGCACTACCAACATTGCATTAGGCAAACCTGTAACTGTTTCTGCGGAGCAAATGTACCATGTAGGTGCTGATGCTGTAGATGGCAATATTTCGTCCGGATGGTTTGCGCCAGGTGATAATAATTATATTTACGTAGACCTCGGACAATCGTTTACCGTTTGTAAGATAAAGATCATCTGGCAGGCAGACGGACGGGGCAAGAATTACAAAGCGCAGGTATCTACAGATGCCTCAAACTGGACAGATATATTTACCAGGACGAATAATAATCTCAGCATTGACTCTTTTGCAGTTACAGGTACCGGAAGGTATGTGCGGATTCTAATCACGGAGCGTGTAAACAATTGGGCAAGTATTGAAATGTCTGAATTGGAGATTTATAATTCTCTTGCCGGTAATACAAAACCCTCAGTGAGTTTGACTTCTCCATCTAATAATGCCAGTTATTTTGCAGGCGCAAATATCAAATTAACTGCAACTGCCGCCGATTCGGATGGGTCTGTTTCCAAAGTGGAATTCTTTCAGGGAACAGAAAAGATCGGGGAGGCAACAACAGCCCCTTATACTGTGGTATGGTCGAATGTACAGGCTGGAACCTATAGTATCACAGCAAAGGCAATTGATAATTTGAATGCAAGCGAGGTTTCAACGGCAATCAGTGTAACGGTAAATCCTTCCACACGCTGGTCACTCCTGGGTAATCCCGGTACAAATCCTGATTCAGTTTTCCTGGGCACAACAGATAACAAAAGATTGGTGTTCAAGACAAATAACCAGGAAAGGATGACAATACTGGGAGATGGTTATGTAGGCATCGGTATTGCTACAAAGCCTGCTGCTGAAGCTAAACTGGCTGTAAACGGAGCCGTATATGCGAAAAAACTGAAAATTACACAGACTGGTTGGGCGGATTATGTTTTCAATAATGATTATAAGTTGCCATCCCTTAAGGAACTGGAAGCATATATTAAACTCAATAAACACTTACCAGGTGTTCCTACAACAACAGAGGTGCAAAAAAACGGAACAGATGTAGCAGAGATACAGGCTGTGCTGTTAAAAAAGATCGAGGAGCTGACCCTGTACATCATTGAACAAAATAAGAAGCTGGAACAACAGCAGATGCAAATCGAGTTGTTGAATAAAAACAAAAAATAAGCTCTTATAAGTGTCAGTGAACCGTTGTGTTGGTTTTGGGTCTGGGCAGACGTTCGCTGGCAGACAAGTTTTCTGATAAAAGGGGAATTCGCCATGAATTCCCCTTTTTATTTATAAGTCCGCTTTGAAGTATTTCAACTGAACTCCTGTCTGTTTAATTGCTTCTTTTTATTGTTTAACGATTTTGCTGCTGATAATTACTTTACCGGCGCGGATACTCATAATGTATTGGCCTGGCATCACATTATTGACAGGAATGGAGAACGAATTCGCGCCGCGGTATATCGTCCTCTTTTCAGAAAGCAATAAATTTCCATTGACAGTATAGAGCAGCATTTGAATGCTTCCCGTTTCTGCTGCATTCAGAGATACAATGAGCGTACTGGCAACAGGATTAGGGTAAATCTGCATATTGTTTTCAGATGAGCCGGATAAATGAATGATGGAACTGTAATGAGGAGCCAGGTCAAGGTCAACCTGTTTGATCCTGTAAAAGAGGCTGCGGGAACGGTCTGCATCAGTATCAGTGAAACTGTATTTATTAACTGACCCTGGATTATCATTGAAAGCTGCTTTTCCTGCAGGCACAAAGTCTTTTCCGTTATAGCTCCTTTCTATAATATATTCCTTCACATTCCATTCGTCTGCAACTTCCCACCTGATCAGAATATCATTATTCCTTTTTTCACCACCTACGCTAATGAACCTTACCGGAACTGTAATGGCATTCACAGTAACATTGGCCAATGTGAAACTTGCAGGACAGCCTGTAAGTGCATCCGCACTGATTTTTAAAGGGTAGGTCCCAGGTGTATTGAATGCACTGCTCTGCAAACTGAAATTTCCCGTAGTGGTCCTGTATTGTGAAGTGCCATAAGTAGTTCCGTTATTGTCAGACAATGCATACCAGGTGTTGGAAGCAACATTACTTACATTATAGGTAACGGATTGACCTGCCAGTATGGTTGTTGATGATGGTGATATTGTTGGCGTTGCAGGTGATGCGCAGCCTATAATGGTGGAAGTACAACCGGTGCTTTGTGCCGTTCCCGCTGCCTGTGCTGTTGCACTCAGAGACCCGTTATAATACAATGTGTTTGCTGGTACGGAAATATTCCACGAAGTGGCCGACGTTACAGATTGTGAGCCGATCAGGTTTCCATCAAGGTACAAACGGATCGTTCCTGTAAAAGCAGCAGGCAGGGTGCCATTTACCACTGTGCTGGCATCAGTGTAACCACCTGTAATGAGTGGGCAGATTGCGGGGGATAATACGGTGACGGAAGCCGAAGAAGGACTGGTGCATCCATTAGCGGTCTGCCGTGCATAATAGGTGTCATTGGCGGTAAGGGCCGGAACCGTCACGCTCCAACCTCCATTGGTATTAACTGTAACTGCGGCGCCTGTAGCTGTTCCTGAAGGAGAAATCCCTTTGTATAATTGAACGGAGGCCCCAGGATAGGCTGAAACCCCGTTTACTGCAGTAACGCCAGTGAGCAGGTTGCCACCTGTACCTGTAGTGATCACCGGAGGCTCTGTATAGCAACTCACCGTGAACGGACTGGAGACAGTAGTGCAACTGCCGGAGGCCTGTGCAAAGATCTGCAACTTGTTGCCGGCACTCAGACTGAGGCCACTAAAGCTAAAACTGGTTCCGGTAGCTGTTATGGTGGAAAAGTATTCATCGTTGATAAATAATCTGAGCACTTGTCCGGCAGCCGACCCCGTCCCACTGATAACTGTCTGATAGGGATACACAGGAGTGGTAAGATTAAGGGAATTGGAGGCAAGTGCCGCCCATGAGGAAGAGCTGGATCCTGTGATGCAAATAAATGCAGGAGCAGATAAGCAACCGCCGTTATCTGTAATAAACATATAGGTTCCTGTTGCCAGAAGGTTGTTCTGTCCCTGACAGGCATTGCCTGACTGAGGATTTGTGCTGTAATAATTAAAGGTGCGGTTTGATGCATTGTTAGCGTAAACAAGCCCGGTAGTCAGTTGTGTGGCGGTAGGCGAAGCATTAGCAGCAGAAACTAAATAAATATGCACCGTAGCACCCAGGGGAACAGTTCCGGTGATGCCCTTGCTGGAAGCACAGGTAATGGATGGCGCGGTGGGGATACTGGCACAGGCAGCTTTCACACTGGGGGAAGAGAGGCATTGGGATTCTCCGGATGATTGTGCTTTCGCGAAAAATACATCTCCCGGATTGACAGTAGTATTGATTGACCAGCTGCCACCGCTGGTTACCACGGCAGAGCCTGCTGCAATATTGTTTTTGAAAAGTGTTATGTTGGCTGAACCGGGCTTTGATGCATCCAGCCTGGTCCAGGTTCCTGTTACCGCAACAGAAGCTCCGGAACTGATGGGTGAATTTACCACCGGAGGATTGGTACAGTCTGCACCTACGGAAGTAAAAGGGGTAAGAGAAATGGAAGGCTGCGCCTCCACAACTTTTTGCCATGCCGCAGCTACACTGCTGTGCAGTTGATCGTTCACTCCGTAGATGTCGGATCTGGTGCTCTGAAGCGCAGAATTGGGGGATGTGATTGTGGTAACGGCAACCCGTACGGAAGAAGGGCTGCCAATAGCTGTGAAAGGAACAAACCAGTCGTAAAAATAATCCGGGTTATTATTATCAGTTGACAAGGCTACTGAAATCTGTGAGTTTGTATTCAACGGGAAACTTACAGGTGAAGGCGGCGAGCTAACTCCATCGATATTGTAAACCGCAACCTGTGTGTTAGTTTGCAATACCACTTCATATTCAAAGCCAGGATTTCCGGGAGTATTGTTGCCGGGAGCAATAAAATTAGGATCAGCTCCCGGGCCGCTGTTGCCTATTTTCCCGTCAGTGTCAATCAAAAAGCTGTATCCTTTGGATCCGGATACGATATTGCCGATGCGGATCCTGAAATATATATTGGTGGCGTCTTTATAAATATAAGCACCACTTCCATCCAGATATGTTACGATATCTGAAAACCCTGCAACAGGGCCTGTTGCTATATCTCCTGTCAACTCCACTATTGCAACCGGAATTACCTTGAATGGGATTTCGCTTTCGGCAATGTCGTTTGTGGTAAAGCCCGTTCCCGAGGCGGAAGAAAAAGCGTTGCCATCAGGATTCAGCGGTGTGATCGTGCCGCCTGCGGGCGGCCGTACGATCAATCCAGGTGATTGTGATAATAAAGGTTGGCTCACGATTAAGCATAAAAAGATTCCTACAGTCCATTTCAAACTGTTCATGACAATTTTTTTAGGTGAATGAAACCTACCGTTCAGAGAATAGGGAAAAATTTTTGGACTGTTGTGAGCAATTTGAAAGTTGAGTGAACTATGCTCGCATAAGAAGGGAATGCATACAAAATAATCCTAAAAACCGGAATGGTAAAATAATTTTGGGGAGACACACTGACTGGATCCTTGCAGCCAGCTTTTGTTGGGCCGGACTACTGATATATACAAGTGCGCTGCGGGCCTGATTGTGGGGAACGATAGTTTGAAAGAACTATTTAATGAGATTTTTACCAATTGTTGAGGCCAAAAATAAACCAGTTTATGAAAATGAAATTTTATCGGTTATCAATCATCTTAATTATTGCATTAGGTTTTAAATGAAATACTTCCAGTAAGATGATTAATTCGTATAGTGTAATACGTAATAATTACTTTTCCAGCGCGTATCTGGTAATGATTTGCATCGGAGGTGGGTTGTTCACTATTGGAGTGGTTTTTTACCGGTGGGACAAATATCTGTATACACACGCCGTATGGCACGGGTTTGTTCTGGCAGGCGCTATCTGTCATTATGTGGCAGTATTACTTTCGCTTTGATTACAGCATCACTTCCGACTGCACTTTCCGTAAGGCTTGTGCATACGGCTCATATAGAAGGCGGATTGGTGGGTTGTTCCCATCTTGCTTTAGATCCCATAAACCGGAATGGTGCCATTTATTCAGATTGTCCCAGTCTGGTCTGTCAATTACAGGATATATACATACGCCCCAAAGTGGAATGCTCTTTCGCAGGATGGTCTGTACCTGTTCTCCGATAGATAGGATCCACTCGGGACGGTCAATTCCCGGATGGCTTGTTTCACTTAACACCATCGGGAGCTGATAACGTTGCCAGGCGTCTTCAAATAAACTGCTTAAAGGGCGCCAGCGCGGATCAGGCGGGTAATTTGTCCAGGGAAGAAACGTTTCTTCAACTGCAACCCATTGATTGTTGTGATAATAATTGAAACCAAGCATGTCTGCCAGATGAGGACTGCCACCGAGCTCCGGGCATTTTTCTCCTCTCAGCATATCGATCGACTGATACTGCTGTTGGTTCATCAGGGCGGCATTTGCCAGTTGTTCTTCAGTGGGGTTCTCCGGAGCCACTATATTCACTATTGGTTCGGTGGTGAGTATCAGTATACCAGGGTCAACTTCCCGCATGGCGTACACGGCTTCAATGCAGGCACGCATCAGTGCATATTTTACTTCCCACCCCTGTCTTGTACAAAAGGGTACTGTGCCCCGCACATCACCACCAAGCCATGATAGAAAACTTACTTCATTGATAGGCGTCACAATCAAAACAGCATCCGGTTCAATAGAACGGTAGTGCAACACAAAAGCACGGCAAAATGTTGCAAAACGCCTGGCAAACATAGGATGTAACGGAGTGAGGTCATCAGGGAAACCGAAATGGCAGATATCCCATACCTGCTGAATACCAAGCCTTCTTCCCTGGCGGATCATACAGGTTACATTATTCCAGTTGTATTGGTAAGGCTGATGCTCTACCTGGCTCCAGCGCAGGCCTTCCCTGACCGTGCGGATGCTGAATGCAGCCAGATCCCGGTAGTCTGATTCAAGCATGGACAGATGTCCTGTTGCAGATAACAGATCAACGCGATAACCAAATGCATTAACCTGATCCGCACACTCATAACCTGCCATCCAGAAACTTTTAAAAGGATTATTGATCATATTCAAGAATAGATAGTGTAAAAGCTGGCACCGGATTTTAACAGTTTATGATAAATTGAAGCCATGACGTATGTAAGGGTGGAAGCCATATATAATGAAGAGGAAAGTAAGCAGCCTGCGGATATTGCGCCCCGGCCTCCATTGAATGTTATCGTTCCGGATAAAGACAAACGGATGACTCCCCATGATCTTTTTAAATATTTTACCGCTACCATCATTCTTCAGAATGAATCTTTCGTGAGGTGAGTTTTGCTTACCAGTTATGAAATACAAGCCCGTAGCTTTCTTCCGTTATTATATCTTTCCAGTTACTGATCAGTTGCTTATAAGCAGCACCCACCGGCATCTGTTCCCGGTTCAGGTTGTATAATCCCAATTCATTTATATTTCCGTCATCGTTACGTAAAGCAGAATCCCAATCTACCTGGTGGAGCAGGCTATACCAGGTAAACCCGATAATGGGTACACCATCATGTTTCAGGCGGTGTACATTGGCCCATTGCTTCAGCAGCCATTCCTTGCAGGCAGGCATCCGGATATTTGTTTCTGTATGCATGATCGGCAATTTATACCGTTTGTAATACTGGCTGGTAATTACATAATATCCAAAGATCTCTCCCGAGGCCTGTGTTGAGCCATCGGGGTGTACAAGGTGTTCATTGGTGACATAATAATCATTACCCATTACACATCTGGCCTTTACCTGGTTTTGTGTAAACCATTGGTATTCCTTCCTGGTCATCCCGTTTTCCAACAGGTATTCATACATTGTTACATTCAAAGGATAGCCATAGGTCAAATCCAATGAGAGAAACCGTTTCTGATTGAGAAAACGTGCGCGGGCCACTGCTGCAGGATCCGTGGCGTGGAAGTATTCGGCTGACTCGCTCTGGATGAAAGTGGCCTCCGGTTGAATCCTCAAAATGGCCTGCATTGCCAGCACATTGGCTTTAGAGATATTTTTCAGCGCATTTACGAAAGCTGCATCGGATTGCAACCGCTCATTCCACCAGCCATATTGTGCAGAAAACATAGCTGTGATAAAAATCTCGTTGACAGGCGTATATAACTGGAGGGCGGGGAAGCGCCTGGCAAATGACTCGGCATATTCGGCAAACAGATAAGGGAATTCAGGATTTTGAAAGTTGCCCATCCAGTCCGGCACTCCAAAATGACAAAGGTCTACTATAGGAGTTATGTCAAGCTGCTTTAGTCTTTGAAAGGTTGCATCGCTGAAATCCCAGTTGTACATGCCTGGCCCTATATGGGTGCTGTAATATGGCGGGCCATAACGCAGGAACTCGATGCCCATTTCTTTTACCAGTTGAAAATCCAGTTCCCACAATTTATAGTGGTTGGTTTTTTCCATTTCATCCACTCTTTTGGCTGTGCCATCCGGTAGTACAATAGTGGGATAACTATTTTCAATGCCTGTAGTGAACATGAATTTATTTCCTGCCATAGTTGGATATTGAATGGCTCATTAACTACCCTTACCGTTAAAGGAGGGAAGCGGAAGCGAGCTGTCCCCTGCATTTCCGGAAATTTCTTCCTGAGCCATTATCTTCTTGAACAGCGTGAGGGATTGGGCTACTACCTGGTCCATATTGTAGTATTTATAGGTTGCCAACCGCCCTGTGAAATAAACATCCGGCAAGGCACGGGTCAGCAACTGGTATTTACGATACAGCTCTGCGTTTTCAGGGCGCGGTACAGGATAATATGGATCTCCTTCTGCTTTTGGATACTCATACACCACTGAGGTTTTTGTATGTGACTGCCCTGTGAGGTACTTGAATTCCGTGACACGCGTATAAGGATGTTCATTCGGATAATTGATTGTGCCAGTTTGCTGGAACACAGCCATATCGAAGGTATGGAACTGGAATTCGATAGACCGGTATGGGAGCTTGCCATAACAGTAATCGAAATAATAATCCACCGGCCCGGTATAGATCATTTTTTTAAAGGCGATACTGTCTTCAATCTCTTTATAATCGGTATTGGTCATCACCTTTATGTTGGGATGACTCAGCAGTTGCTCGAAAAGTTTTGTATATCCCTGGGCAGGCATTGCCTGGTACGTATCGGTGAAGTACCGGTTATCCCGGTTGTGCCGCACGGGAATGCGGGCGGTTACTGAAGCGTCCAGCTCCGAAGGATCCAGGTCCCATTGTTTTTTAGTATAGCCACGAAAGAATTTTTGATAGAGGTCTTTGCCAACTGTGCTCAGTACAACATCTTCAGATGTTCTGATAGTGGTTATTTCTTCAGCTTTTGATTGCAGGTAGGCTTCCACCTCATTCGTGTTGAGGTGAAGACCATATAATTGATTTAGTGTATTCAGGTTTATGGGGATGGGCACCAACATTCCATCCACGCTGGCCAGTACCCGGTGCTCATAGGGGCGCCATTCGGTGAATTTACCCAGGTAATCGAATACTTCCTTGCTATTGGTATGAAAAATATGCGGCCCGTATTTGTGTACAAGTATACCAGCCGTATCATAATAGTCATAAGTATTACCACCGATATGGTTTCGCTTATCAACTACCAGTACTTTTTTACCGGCACAGGCCAGTCTTTCTGCGATGACCGCTCCGGCAAAGCCGGCTCCCACAATTAAATAATCAAACATTCACTTTTATTTTTTCTGTATTAGTATTCTTTTGCTGTAACAAGGAGTTGATCAATGCCGTCATTTGTTCCCAGGTCTTGTCCCAGGAAGTGCCGGCAAGAAAAAGGTCAACTTCCGTTAGCCAGCGGGTGCGGTCCTTTTGGTGGAACAACGTTTCTGCGCAGGCGATAAATTCTTCTGTAGTGTTTGCAATCTGCACTAATCCAAGGTCTCCATATGGATGAACAACATCCTGGATGCCTGTGGAAATAACAGGCTTTCCACCTGCCAGGTATTCCGGCGTTTTGGTCGGGCTGATAAACCTGGTAGCTTCATTATGCGCAAATGGAAGCATGGCTATATCCCATCCGCTGAGGTATTCCGGCAACTCGGCATACTCTTTACTGCCCAGGTAATGTATGTTTGGAGCCTGGGGAAGTGTAGCCTGATTGATCTTTACTATTGGTCCCAGTAATATGAAATGCCAGTTACGCTGGTATGCTGCCAGGCGCCTGATCAATGAAATATGAAACCGCTCATCTATCACTCCATAGAACCCGATCCGGGGATGGGGAATGAAGAACTGATCGGCTGGCTCTTTCATTGCCATTCTTGCCTTCCGGAAATGTGCATGATCTATACTGCTGGGAAAAGGATGGATATTCTTATGAAGATGTTTTTTGGCTTCGTACAAACTATGTCCTCCGGTGAATACAAGGTCTGCCTGTACCATCAGGGCTTTTTCCTGTTCCTTCAGTGCAATGGGAGCGTAAAGGAAAGCTGATAGCTCATCCATGCAATCATAGATGGTAACAACAGGCTGCAGGTGCTGGCTGAAGGTCATGGCCATTGGAGTGTAATACCAGGAGATGAATTCACTGATCGCCTGTGCCTGTAGAAAATCATCCAGGAGTTGGCGTTGTGTATCGGCAAGATCAGAATCCGGTAATCCTGGTTCTATATGTGGCTGAATGATCCAGAGTTTGAGCTCAGGATCTTTGGTAATATTATAGCCGCTTTCACCCGGTTCGGCATCAAAGAAGGCATCTTCAATAAAATATACCCGGCCCTGCCGCGCAAATCTGCTGAGCAGGTGTTGTGGTCTTTGATAAACAAAATTCCATCTCAGGTGACTAAAACATATTAAATCCGGGTACATTTAAACGAAATTAAAAGTGAGCTAAAAAAAGCAAGCGCCGGCTGACCGGCGCTGCTTTGGTATGGGTGCTGAAAATTATTCTTCTTCCTCCTGGCCGCTGCTGTCTTCCTGCTCTGCTTCCCAATTGATATCGCTTTCAGCAATAGTGGTGAGGATCTCATCAGTTTCTTTTTCTTCTTCGAGTGTAGTTTCAAGGATGCCTGCTATTTCTTCGTTACCCATGGTGCGGGCCAGTTGAACCAGACCACCATAAGTGGCGATTTCATAGTGCTCTATTTTTTGAGAGGCCATAATGATGGCAACGTCCCTGGTCATGCTACCATCTTCCGTTTCCTCTACAATTGATTCACCTTCTTTTATCAATCCATCCATGGCGTCACATTTCTTTGCCTGTGGTTTTTTACCTAGGGCCTGAAATACCTGCTCAAGCCGGCTGACCTGTTCCTGGGTTTCTACGATATGCGTGCCTATTGCAGACTGCAGTTGCTCTGTAGTGGCAGCTTTCTGCATTTTGGGAAGTGCCTTGGTGAGCGCTTTTTCTGCCCAATAAATGTCTTTCACTGAATCAAGGAAGAATTTTTCCAATTGTGAGTTTCCTTTTGCCGCACCACTTGCGCTTTTGGTTTGCTGAGCTCCGGGTTTCTTTTTTGTAGTAGCCATTTTCAATTTATTTAATAATTATTAAGTGATTTTGCTTACAGTCCGCGACTCCGGTATTTTTGTTCAGTTTGATTTTTCCTGACTTCACTAATTCCGAAAGCTGTATGGATTGTTTCCATTAAACTTTCCAGTGTGCGATAGCCTGGAATTAATATCGTTTTCCCTTTTGTTTTGATCATGAGGGTAGGAAAGCGTTTTATTCCATATTTTGTAACTGCAATAAGATCTTCTTCAAAGTTTACTTTCCCCCGGTCGGACAAAAAATCCTCTCTGAACTGATTAAGGTTGAACGATGGGTAATCTTTTTTCAGGTCTGCAGCAGTGGCCAGGATCAGTTCTGTATTTGCGATGTTCTTTCCGTTCTGCATAACTGCCTGCTGTAAATTCTTAAATAGCAGGAGAGAACAATCCCCTGATTGCATTTCCGCGCACTTTACTGCCATGCAGGCGGGATAGGAGGAGGATGGCGGATCATTCACCCATATCAGGTATTTGATAGGCCGATTTGTTAACCGGGCTGCATGCATCCATACAGGGCCCATTTGCGCCGGACGGCTGACTGAATTTACCTGGTCTACATAATTATTCCAGGAAGGCAGCAGCCCTCCCATTACCAGCTTTATAGTGGACCTGTTTTTAAAACGTTGATACAGGCTATCCAGATGAGGCTGCATGCCATAACTCCAGCAACATAGGGGATCTGTAAAATAAGTGATCTCTATCTCATGTTCTCCCTCTTCCGCCAGCATATGATTACTACTTGTTTTTATTATTCTGGTTGTCATCAAAACGATTAGCCTGTGCTTCCTCCGCTGTAATGTTTGCATCGGCTCCCGGCACAGGCATTACATTCATTGCCATTACGCGCGCCTGGTCAGCTTCTTCAGCTTCAGTGTCATTCCATTGTTGTTCACCACCAGGGTTAGCTGCGTTAACTTGCGTACTTCTCAGATCGCTTAACTGATCATCCTGGTTTTCAATCTGGTCAGACGTTCGTTCTGTGCCTTGCGCTTCCTGCATCAGCAATCCATTGGTATCCATGATATGCTGAATGGGATCTTCTATGTACTGGAAAGTTTCGCCAAACTGGCTGCTGGGTCCCTGGTTCCATGGGCCACGGAAATCATTGCCGCTCGACATATTGAAGTATAGATTGCTGTAACGTTCATCACTTTGCAGAATGCCCGGAGGAAAATTTGGCTGGATAGTAGCCAACGCTGCTTCAAACATCTGAAAGTGGGCAACTTCACGGGTCATCAGGAATTTTAAGGTTTCGTGTATATAAGGATCATCAGTGAATTGCAGCAGATACTCGTATACGAGTTTGGCGCGGGATTCAGCGCCTACATTAGATCTCAGCTCACTTGTCAGATCGCCCTGTACATCCCCGTTGATATAGGCTGCCGACCAGGGTACGCCCTGACTGTTGGTGTAAGCGGGGCCGCCACCGGAGCCTACAAAGAATTGAGGCGCAATCATGCCCTGATGAATCACTTCTTCCTTAGCTGCTTTACCATTCAGTAATTGCATGATTTCAGAACTTTCTGCCGCGTTTTTTAAATCTCCGTTTATGCCTGTAAGCAACATCTGAATAGTGGCGCCAACTATTTCGAGGTGACTGAATTCTTCTGTGGCGATGTCCATGAGGAGGTCGTATTTATCCGGATAGGCTTTTTTTGCGCCGAAGGCCTGTCCAAAATAACGAAGTGCGGCTGCAAGCTCACCATTAGCGCCTCCAAACTGTTCAAGGAGCAAGGTGGCAAATGCAGGATCAGGTTTTGAATCCCTTGCGTTGAATTGAAGTTCCTTTATGTGATAGAACATGAGTATAATTTACAGGCATGCGCACAATTCCCACGCCAACTGCATTTCAGCGCTTCGTTAAGCTATATTGAGCATTCTCCGGCGCTCTGTAGAGTTACCTGACCATATATCGGTGAATACATATGTATAAGTTTATCCCCTTGGGGTGTGCGGTCAAATACATTCTGTGCAGCAATAATTGAGGGAAATATTATTTTACCGCAAATGAGGAAATATTAAAAACAAGAACGTAGCTTTACTATACTTGTAACGTCACTCCCTGGCGATTATTAAGTCTATACATTCTGCATTTTTCCATCACATTTATTGTTATCAGTTTTCAAGCTTCCCTGAAGCTTTAAATGTTCTATTACCATCCTGTACCTGTATGAATTAGTTGAGATTTTCTTATACTAAACTTATTTCTATGCGGAAAATGTTTACGATAAAATTCAGTTATCTGAATGAAATCTTTGCAGCATTTGTGCAGGTAAAACAAAAAGAAGGAATCACTGAGTATAGAATAAGACTTATGAATGCCTCGTTGAATTACTGGCTTTATGATAATAATATTTTTCGTTCCGTAAATGATCAGGTAATGGAAGATCAGGAGTGTTCGGCAACCAAGGAACGTGTTCAATACCTGAGGAATAAAATAAGAATAGCATTGCAGTCCAGGCTGCGTGATAAAAAAAATCCTAACTCGCCAGTTCAGCGCTCACAAAATGGTTGTCAGAGTGGGCTTTAATGGTTTACTGTATTACACATCCAATAAGTTTTTTCGCATCACAGGTCATAAGGATTTAGGTTTTTGTGGTAAAGGCTCCTTTCCAGGAGCCTTTTTATTGACTTTTATTCAAAGTCCCTTCGTTCATAAAAAGTCCGCACGGAGGGGCTTCAATTGAACCCCTCTAAATAGATAAAGTATTATAGTTCAGAAAAAAAAGCTCCCCGGCTGCTTCCCAGGACAAAGAAGCATAGCATATAGATAAAAAACATGAAAAACTACCGGCAGGAATTCAAGATGATCTTGCAGCAGGCATACGAAAACAATTGATGTAAATCAGTTGATCAAAGGGATAAAAAAACTATTTTTGGTTCTGTTTCTCAAACAAATCAACCATATATAATTGCTAATCCCCCGGATCCGTATTTGACAGCTCCCCTTCCATATGATGACGAAACCCTGATGCACTTGTTCCGCGAAGGTGAAGGCGAGGCGTTTACCCAGGTTTACCAACACTTTAATAAACGGGTTTTCTTCTTTGTCAGGCAGTATCTGTCCAGTATTACAGAGGCGCAGGACATTACCAGTGAATGTTTCTTTAAGCTCTGGGAGAAGAAGTCGGAATTTCCAAGCCTGGATGCTGTAGGTGCCTTTTTGCATGTTGCAGCCCGCAACCAATGCTTCAATTACCTCAGGCATAAGCAAATGGCTAAAGAGAAAGAGCCGGAGTTGCTTGGTTTGCTGAATACTTCAGAGGACAGTCCTTTTTCTTTGGAAGATCTCCGTATACAATTACTGGACCTTATCGCTGGCGAAGTAGACAAATTACCTGCAAAAATGAAGGAAATCTTCATGCTCAGTTACCAGGAGGGATTGAAGCCCGCGGAGATAGCCCAACGCCTTGGCCTGCAGGTGCAAACAGTAAAGAACCAACGGCTCAACGCTGTGAGACTGATCAAAACTGCATTGGCAGACCATCCATTATTGTTCGCTGTACTGTTGTTGCTCGAATACGAAACGGCATTTTGGGGCTGATCTGGCAGGCAACCCCAATTTCTTTTAAAATTATTCATTTTTCTCTGGTACGTTTTACCACTTCGATTGTAGTATCATTCAAAGCCTCATTTTTTGGAGAACGCCGATACCATACTCCCTTTATTATACAAGCATCTGCAAGGCTCACTGACAGATGAAGAAGCTGCTGTACTGGCTACCTGGTCAGCCGCTGCACCGCAGCGTCAGGCACTATTGAGTGACCTGAATGATGATCAGATGCTGCAGGAACAGTTATGGGTAAACCAGCCGGCAAACTGGGCAACTGTAGAGGCCGGCATTACCGCGAAATTACAGGAGCGTATTTCGGCGGCGCAGCCGGCTGCTCGTGTGGTTAGGCTGAAACGCAGGTGGTGGCTTGCCGCTTCTGTACTGCTGTTGCTGAGCATAAGTACTTATCTCTGGTTCCGCCCCGGAACAAATAATAATGGAGAGGCAGTAGTATCCGGCACTCCGGAAAGTATTGAGGCCGGCAAAAACGGGGCTGTGCTCACGCTGGCAGATGGCCGCCAGGTTGTGCTCGATAGCCTGGGTAATGGCATCGTAGCAGAACAGCAGGGCACGCAGGTAATAATGAAAAACGGAAATCTTGTTTATGATATTGATCAAAAGATACCTGTTACCTCAACAGCTTACAATACCATGAGCACACCGAGAGGGCGGCAGTTCCGGATCACATTACCTGATGGTACCCGCGTTTGGTTGAATGCCGGAAGCTCCATCCGTTACCCTACCCAATTCAATGGCAGTGATCGTGTAGTACATGTAACAGGAGAAATTTATTTTGAAGTTGCGAAGAATGCCGGAAAACCATTTTACGTAAGTGTGAATGATGCTACCCGTGTAGCGGTGCTTGGAACCAGCTTCAATATAAACGCTTATGATAACGAACCGTCCATCGGTATGACCCTCGTTGAAGGGAAGATCCGTGTGACGACGAATAATGAGAATGTGACCCTGGCACCTGGTAAACAGGCACGTGTAACCGGGACTGATCTAAAAGTCCTCACTGTGGATACTGACCAGGTGATAGCCTGGAAAAGTGGATTATTCAATTTGAATGACCTGCCTTTTCAAGCCATCATGCGGCAGATTGAAAGATGGTACGATATCGATGTAGAATACGAGAACGGTGTGCCGGAGCTGCCATTGGTGGGAGAGATATCGAGAGATGTGCCGTTACAGGGACTACTTAAAAATCTCGAACGTCTGGGGATGCGGTACCGCCTGGAAGGAAGAAAGCTCATTATTATGGGCAATCGATGATATATTGAAAACTTTATCTTACGCTTCATTGCTCATAACTGATTCCGGTAACTTAATCGTTCACCGGAAAATACCTGCCTTGTCCATTTTATCCAGCAATCATTAAACCAAAGCCTAAGCCTGAATGCACCGCGCATAAAAAACGCCACGGATCTGACCCGTGACGTTCGTAGCCGGTTCGTTCAATATGATCTGTCTGACCAAAATATTGTTAAACCAAACTGATGCAAGGTATGCAAAAAACTGCTTATGGCTATCCGTCTGTCCGGTGGGGACTACGGCGGCCGTCCCAAATTTTTCTGGTTATGAAACTGACGGCCCTCTTTCTCACAATTGCTTTTGTTCATGCCTTTGCCGGCACGAAAGCCCAACAGATCTCACTGTCTGGTAAAGACCTCACTTATGAGCAGGTGTTTGCTGCCATAAAAAAACAAACAGGGTATGTGGTGGCTGCAACGCCTGACCTGTTCGCCGGAAACAGGAAGATCTCCTTGACGGCAAAAGACTGGCCACTCAAGAAGTTGCTCGATTTAGTGCTGCAGGATCAGCCATTCATGTATGATATCGAAGGGAAAACAATTTTCATCAGTCGTAAAAAAGAAAAGGAAGCTCCTGTCAGTTTGCTTCAGGATAAAGAGATGTCTTTGGACGAAAATCCTCCCGTAAAGGGCCTTGTATATTCTGAAGAAGGAACACCCCTCAGCGGAGTAAGCGTTGTAGTAAAAAGAACAAAGAAAGGGACTGTTACAAACAGTCAGGGTGAATTTTCCATTCAGGCAGAAACCGGTGATATACTGGACATATCTTTTGTCGGTTACGCCGGCCAGGAAGTGAAAGTTACCGGCACAACCATCATCGTGCATTTAAAAGTGGCCGTCTCCATACTGGATGAAACCCAGATAACAGCATATGGCAAAACCAGCAGAAGAATGGCTACCGGAAATATCGGAACAGTAAAGGCTGAAGAGATTGAAAAACAGCCGGTACTTACTGTGCTGGATGCGATTGCTGGCAGGGTGCCCGGCATTATGATCAATCCCGTTTCAGGTAATGCCGCGGCCCCGGTCAGCGTTACCATCAGAGGGCGCAATGGCGTCAATCCATTTGCGCTGGCAGACCCATTGTATGTGATCGACGGAATGCCCATCAGTACACAGAATGCTTCTCCTATAACAGGTATTTCTCCTGTTTCAATGGGAGCTGTGCAGGGAGGCGTTACCAATACTTATGGTGAAAACCCGCTGCTCAGCATCAATCCTCGCGATGTAGAAAGCATCAGTGTTTTGAAAGATGCAGACGCTACCGCCATCTATGGTTCAAGAGGTGCCAATGGCGTAATACTGATCACCACCAAAAAAGCGAAATCAGGTCCGGCCAGTTTCAATATGTCCTTTTCCAGGGGAGCCAAAATGCTGGCGCGCTTTCCCAGGTTGATGAACACGCAGGAATATCTTGCCGTGAGAAGGGAAGCATTTCAGAATGATGGTATCCAGCCAGATGAGTCAAATGCCCCTGACCTGGTGAAATGGGATCCCAATAAATATACTGACTGGCAGCGGGAACTGGCCGGCAACGGATCTTATATCGATGTGAATGTAAGCGTCGGTGGCGGAATGCCTCAATCCAGATACATGCTTTCTGCGAGTTATAGCGATCATAAAGATGTGATGAACAATGGCGGTAAAAATATAAGAGGTACTTTCAGTAGTAATTTCAGTCATACGAGCAGCAACCAGAAGTTCGAGTTCAGTATTACGAATGCACTGGCCCTTACTGAAGTGAATGCATTTGCCATTACAGCGCCTGATGGTCTTGCCCCCAATGCACCTGACATTTACAAGCCCGATGGAGACTTCAACTTTGAACCTTATAGGGTGATGGGCTGGAGTATGTTCCCTTTCAGTGCACTGAGAAGGCCCAGTGAAAGCAAAACATTTTCACTGCGCAGCATTGCTGATCTCCGGTATGAAGTGTTGAAAGGATTGACCCTTTCTGCCAAGGCAGGGTATATGTTCAATGATAATAAAAATTCCTACCTCGTTCCCTCGTCATCTATCGATCCTGTCATGTCTTTTTTCGCTATCTCTAATGCAAGTTATGGCAAATCTACCTCCAAGAACTGGCAGGTGGAACCGCAGCTGCATTACAAGACCTATATCGGTAAAGGCAGCCTGTCCGTACAATTGATCTCCACCTTCCAGACTGAGATCAGCAGCAGTGAATCCATTACGGCAGAAGACTTCGCCAATGATGCGATGATGAAAAGCCATAACAATGCCAAAAGAAGAACATTCGTTGAAGGATACAAAGAGTACAAGTATCTCTCTGTGTCCGGAATCATAGGATATAGCTGGGATAATAAATACATCATCAATCTGAATGCAAGAAGAGATGGCTCTTCGCGCTTTGGTCCGGGCAGGCAGTTCGGTAATTTTGGTTCCGTTGGTCTGGCATGGATCGCGTCTGATGAAGAATGGATGAAGAAAATACTTCCGTCATGGTTCAGCTTTCTCAAATTCAGAGGTAGTTATGGCATAACAGGATCTGATCCCGGCGCCAACTACGAATATTTGTCCAGGTGGGCCAGGGAAAGCGTATTGAACGGGCTCAATACCAATACACTGTTCGGCTACAATGGTATCGAAGCCTTTCATGTGGTGGCTCCGCTCAATCAGGATTTCAGGTGGGAGTCTACCAGCAAAGCAGAGATCGCTGCCTCCTTTGGTTTCCTGAAAGACAGGATCGAGCTGGGTGTTGCCTGGTATCAGAAAAATTCCGGAAATCAGCTGACCTTTGTGCCCATGCCTGTTATGACGGGTTTCAGAACTGTCCTCACCAACTGGCCTGCTGAAGTGCGCAATGCAGGCATCGAGATCAGTGCCAGGGGCAGCCTGGTCCAAACAAAGGACTGGAACCTGTCGCTCAACTTCAACATATTTGGAAACAGGAACAAACTGATGAGCTTCCCTGACCTGGAAAATTCCTCTTTCAAAGGGAAACTCAGAGTGGGATATTCCACTACCACCCAGGTATTGCTTAACTACATTGGAATCGATCCACTCACCGGATCTTTTGCATTTGAAGATTACAATAAAGACGGAAAGATCACTGCAGCAGTCTCGGCAGTGCCCACTACCCCGGACGACGACCGTTATGTAATTATTGAAACAATGCCCAAGTACAGTGGTGGCTTCGGGTTTCAATTAGGCTACAAAAGTTTATCACTTTCCTCGCATTTCACTTTTATAAACAAGCTGAGACAGGATCCGTATCTCAATTCCGTTCCAGGCATGATGAGAAATATGCCGTTGCCTGATGAAATAAAAAACAACCACTGGAAACAACCTGGTGATCAGGCAAAGTATGCAAGGTATACCACCAGTTTTTCCAACCTGGGCCCGCTCTATTCTTCTGATGGTGTTTAT
>NZ_JBQCGW010000063.1:0-3211 GCF_051955275.1 Pseudobacter sp.
CTGCGAAACTTGATTTTGCTCAGTAATTATTCTATATTTGTCTGGCAATGCGCCCCGACTATCCGCATAAGATTTTCAACGATAAGCGCCACAACTACTGCCTGTTGATGGAGGCGCTTGCCATGACGGCGACCATCGCCGAGTAATCCTTATGGGAACAACCGCTGTTCCCTGACCTCCCCCGTAATCAACCAATTTATTGCCGGTCGCTACAGACCATCATTCTATTTGCAGATACTTAAAATATTTCGCTATGTCAACGCTTACTGCGGCTAATAAGACCAATGAAACAAATGTTGATTTCCTGCCTCTGCAGGGAACCGATTATGTAGAATTTTATGTGGGCAATGCCAAACAGGCCGCTCACTTCTATAAAACAGCTTTCGGATTCCAGAGCCTGGCTTATGCCGGCCCTGAAACCGGTGTGAAGGACCGCGCTTCTTATGCCGTTCGTCAGGAGAAGCTCACCTTCGTTTTCACTACTCCATTACGCGCCAACAACGAGATCGCCGATCATATCTACAAGCATGGCGATGGCGTAAAGTTCCTGGCCCTGCGCGTGGACGACGCCACCCGTTCATGGGAAGAGACCACCAAACGCGGCGCTAAGAGTTATATGGAGCCAACACGCACCAAAGATGATACCGGGGAAGTGGTGATGAGCGGCATCCATACTTATGGCGAAACTGTTCACCTCTTCATCGAGCGCAAGAACTACACAGGCGCTTTCCTGCCAGGTTTCAAAGCCTGGAAATCCAATTACAATCCTGCTCCTACAGGCCTGCAGTATGTTGACCATTGCGTAGGCAATGTAGGCTGGAACCAGATGAACAAATGGGTTGGTTTCTATGAAGAAGTGATGGGCTTCCGCAATATCCTCAGCTTCGACGATAATGATATCTCCACTGAATATTCTGCCCTCATGAGCAAGGTGATGAGCAATGGCAATGGCTTTGTGAAATTTCCCATCAATGAGCCCGCAGAAGGAAAGAAGAAATCACAGGTAGAAGAGTACCTGGATTTCTATGATGGCGAAGGTTGTCAGCACGTAGCGCTGGCCACTAACAACATTGTGGAAACAGTCACTGATCTCCGCAACCGTGGTGTGGAATTCCTGCAGGTGCCCACCAGTTATTATGATGAATTGCAGGACAGGGTGGGAAAGATCGATGAAGATGTGGAACCGCTGAAAGAACTGGGCATCCTGGTTGACCGCGATGATGAAGGTTACCTGCTCCAGATCTTTACCAAACCTGTTGAAGACAGACCAACCCTCTTTTTTGAGATAATACAGCGCAAAGGCGCCAAAAGCTTTGGTAAGGGGAACTTCAAGGCCCTCTTCGAAGCCATTGAGCGCGAACAGGAACTCAGGGGCAATCTCTGATTTTTGTTCAGACCGGCAAAGTGAAAGTGGGGCAGACGATCCACATTCCCCAAGCCGTAACTACTTAAGGCCGTTGCCGCTACAATGCGCAACGGCCTTGGTTTTTCCACAATGTTAACAACCCCGGTTGTTCTTCGCATTCCCTTATTTGTTAATTTTATACCGGTCCAACCAATTCCGAAAAATATCCCTGTCAGGAAAACGTTATACAATAGTGCGATTAAGAACCATGAGATATCTTCTAATTGTAGCAATATCGCTGTTTCTCCATGAAACGGTGCAGTCACAGTCGTCTGCACCCACACTCAACTTCGTTGAATACCAGAAATCATTCCCGCGTTCAGGCGATGCCTGGAAACGCAAGGAAGACACACTGATGAAACAGTTCCAGGCAAAGAACCTGAAGTTCCCCTTCAAATTCATGTACGTGCGTTCCTTCAAATACGACAGCAAGCTGGAAGTATGGGTGAAGAACGACAGAAAGGATAAATTCCAGCTGTTCAAAACCTACAAGGTCTGCGCCCTCGCAGGAACACTGGGCCCCAAGCGCATGATGGGCGACTACCAGGTGCCGGAAGGTTTGTACTATATCAACGAATTCAATCCAAGAAGCAATTACCATCTCTCACTGGGTCTCAACTATCCCAACGCATCAGACAAGATCCTGTCGGACTCCCTGCAGCCCGGCGGTGATATCTATATTCACGGCAGTTGTGTAACCACCGGTTGCATTCCCGTGACCGATGATCAGATCGAGGAAATTTATATCCTGGCATCACTGGCGCGCAGCCAGGGACAGGATTTCATCCCTGTTCATATTTTCCCTGTGCAGTTCACCAACCAGAAAAGTGTTGACTATCTCAACAGGTTCCTGAAAGATTTTCCGGAGTACAAGAACATGACCGCAGAGCTGAAAGATATCTATGATTATTTCGATCGCACCCAGCAGATCCCTGTAGTATCCGTGAACAAGAAAGGGGAATACAGGATGGAGAGTGAAATGCCTGAGCTGCCATCAAAGGAAGTGAAAGTGGTGAAAAAGAAACGGCCTCCCCGTGTAGTGAAAGAGTTTGAAGGAGAGATCACGGCGGTAGTGAATACATTGCCCGTTTATCCGGGCGGCAACCAGGAATTCCAGTTATTCATAGATAAGATCAGTAAGGAAATGAGCGAGCACCTGGAGGAAGACCAGGCCAAGACTTATGTGATGATGGAATTTGTGATCGACAGTACCGGCGCCACCCATGCAGTGAAAGTGCTGAAGGGAGGCAATGACGAGATCAACTACCGGTTAGCTGAAGCTTTTGAGAAAATGCCTTTATGGACACCGGCCGTGCGGCAGGAAAAGAAAGTGGCCGTGAAGCTCAAGCAGTCGATCTTCATAGAAAAGTGATTTACTTGAAGGACATAAGAAAACAAAAATGCCCTGCCATAAGGCGGGGCATTTCATTTGTATAAAGAAGTTGAAAATTAACTAGATGATGTCCATGGCCAGAACAAAGAACGTGCACACGAACGGAAGGATCATCGTCAGATACTCCCAGGGATGTACCACAGTAGCATAGAGGAAAAGCGCTGTGAAGGCGAAGAATAACAACCAATATAAGCCTTTGTATTTTCTGGACGTTGTTGTCATGTTCTAAAAAATTTGTGCAAAAATAGGGAGAAAGTGTTAATTATTCGCGTTTTAGATTAATTTCATGATAACCCCACCGAAAACTCTGGTTGACGCAGTCGCTAGCGTACCCCCAGTGAACAAAAATTAATAAACAACCGCGAAAGACCCCGCAACCGAAACATAAATAATATACAAAAAAAAAAAAAGGA
>NZ_JBQCGW010000064.1:0-18322 GCF_051955275.1 Pseudobacter sp.
CTGTACACAAGAATGAATCCTTATGAAAGGATCCACGATGATAATGGGCAGCTCATCGCCCGTTACAATGACCTTGGACAGTTTGCCACTTCACTGGCCGGAGGCGTAGCTTATAATCCTTTGTACAATGCAAGCCTGCCTTATAAGAATTTCACCAACAGTTCCATTCTCACCAATAATCTTTCGATCGAATGGTTTATCGGCAGCGGATTCAGACTGAATGCCGTAGGCGTATTGTCGAAGACCTTCAATGATGGAGAGCTCTACATCTCCCCTTACAATACAAGATTCCTTTCAGAAACAGCAGAAGACAGGAAAGGGCTGTATGCCGTGAGCAACGGGGGAGCAACACAATACCAGGCCAATCTTACACTTCAGTATGGTAAAACGATCGGCCTGCATTCACTGAATGCCGCAGTGATCGGAGAAGCCCGTTCCAGCAGGATCTCAGGCAGATCAGATACCCTGCGCGGATTTGTGGACGATCGTTTTGTAAGCCCCAGCCTGGCGCTGAGTTATTCCAATGCTAGACCCACTTACACCAGTGTTCCGGAAAGACTGCTGGGCCTTGCTTCCAACCTGCACTATGATTATGATCTGAAATACCTGGCAGACTTCTCCTACCGCATCGATGGTTCTTCCAAATTCGGAGAAGACAACCGCTTCGGTTCATTCTGGAGCGCAGGCCTCGGATACAATCTGCACAAAGAGAAATTCTTTCATGTGAATGGCCTCGACATGTTCCGCATCTTCGCCAATATCGGCGAAACAGGTAATGAGAATTTCACGGCCGATATGACCACTACCGCCTACCTCTTTTCACCCGCTGCGCGCTACTTCAAAAAAAATACCACCATGTATGTAAGCCAGGGTAACCCGGCGCTCACATGGCCCAAGATCTTCCAGAAAAGCGCCGGTATAGACGCCGCTTTCTGGGGCCAGCGCATCAATGTGAGGTTCAACCTGTATGAACGCACCACCAACCGGATGATCTCAGCCATTACAGTGGCGCCATCCCTCGGATTTGCAGACAACAGGATCTATGAAAACCTGGGCGAAGTAAGGAACCGCGGTTTTGAACTGAGCACTACCGTGATGGCCTACTCGAACCCTGAAAAGCAATTCTACTGGAGCCTGAACTTTGCTGCCGTGAAGAACCAGAGCAGGCTGGTGAAGATCTCCGATGAGCTGAGGAAACTCAATGAATCACTCGTAACTAAAGAAAGCAATGGCGCCATCAAAAGGACTTCCGCTTACTATGAAGAGAACCAGTCGCTCACCATCTTCCGTGCTGTGCGTTCTCTCGGCATCGATCCGGCCAGTGGACGTGAATTGTACCTCGATCTCAATGGCAACAGAACGTATACCTGGGACGCTAAGAACCAGGTAGTGGCTGGCGATAAAGAGCCCAGGCTCAGCGGCACTTTCGGCACCGACCTCACCTGGAAAGGCCTGTCCGTAAGACTTTTCTTCTATTACACACTCGGTGCAGATATCTATAACAACACACTGGTTGATAAAGTGGAAAACGCCAGTCCTTATGAGAATGCCGACCTCCGTACGCTGCAACAGCGATGGAAGAACCCCGGTGATATTTCCATGTACAAGAGCATCGCGGACCAGACCATCACACAGCTGACCACCCGTTTTGTACAAAAGGAAAACACCTTACGCCTGGCCAGTCTGAATATCAATTACGATTTCATGAAAGTGAAACTGGCTAAATACCGGATCCAGCGATTAAGGCTCAATTTCTCTACCAACGATATGTTCAGAGTAAGCAGCATCCGCATGGAGCGCGGCACTGATTATCCGTTTGCCAGAACGTATAACCTTGGCCTTACCGTTGAATATTAATCACAACACAACTTAGTATCATGAAATATATTCAGATAGTCCTTATAACGCTGGTGGCCACACTCACAGGATGTAAAAAATTCCTGGATGTAACGCCCAACGATAAGGTTTTCGAGAACGAACTGTTCACCAACCGGGATGGTTTTGAAAATGCACTCGCCGATGTTTACTACGGCCTTACCACTCCTGCACTCTATGGACGGGAACTGAAATACGGCATGCTGGATGTTATGGCCGGATACTGGAATATTCCTGCGCAGCAGAACCCTTATTCCAATATCATTGGATTGAACTACCAACTGCCTGCTTATCAACCGATGATCTCCGGGATCTGGTCTGGTTTGTATACTGCTATCAACAAGACCAACACCATCCTCAAGAATATCGAGAACATAAAGGACGACAAATACTATTCCCTGATCAAAGGAGAAGCAACCGGCATGCGCGCTTTTGCACATCTTGAATTGCTTCGTTTGTTCGGTTCATCTATCAAGCAGGAAGGTGCAGGCGCCAAAGCCATTCCCTATTATCAGAGCGCGGGCAACCTGCCACAGCCATTCCTTTCCGCCGGAGAAGTGATCGAACGCGTAGAACGTGATCTGTCCGAAGCAGAGTTGCTGCTGAAGAACGATACGATCAAAACCATCGGCAGGACCACCAATGGAAATGGATTCGGCACTATCCGGTACAATTCCCTCATCGACCGCAGAGGTATCCGTATGAACTTTTATGCTGTGCTGGGATTAAAGGCAAGACTGAGCATGTGGGCAGGAAAACAAGAGGAAGCCTATACCCGCGCCAATGCGGTGATCACTGAGTTGCAAAGCAACCAACAGGCTGCCATCCGCCTCATCACCAGCACAGACGTGACTAGCAGGAACAAACGTTTCGCAGTAGAGAACCTGTTCGGTTTATACATTTACAATCATCGCGACATGCTGGCCGGTTATCTTCCGGACATCACCGCTACTGCCTCTCCTGTGCTGGTACCGCAGTACACGTATCTCATGAATAACCTGTACAGGAACAGTGTGCACGGAAGTGCCAATGATTACCGCTGGATCAACTGGTTCGGGGTGATCGGCACCAACCAGTACCGGTTCACCAAACTGGAGATCGACACTTTATCCACCGCCACGCAGGATCAGTTTGAGGTGAACATGATAGCGCTTCCGGAAATGTATTTCATCATGGCGGAAACCAAAGTGGCCACCGATCCGCAACTGGCCATGCAATGGCTGAACAGGCTCCGACTGAGCAGGAACCTCAGCGCTGAAATCCCTTATGACCCCGCCACCACCACCCAGGAAATGGTGATGAATTTCATCATCGATGAAAGCAGGAAAGAATATCCCGGCGAAGGATATGTATACCTGATGTATAAAAGAATGTACAGACCGATGGTACGGCCTACGGGAACCATCCAGCCCGATATTTCTGTATATCGGTTACCCATTCCCGTTGATGAAACTATTTACAACAATCCTTAAAAGGATCCAACTAATCAATTATGAAACAACTCCTTCATTATACATACCTGGTTATTGTATCGGTGGCCACCATGCTCACCGGCTGTTCTAAGGATAAGACTGTAGACATATTCAACACAGCGCGGTCGTATATCTATTTTGGCGTGCCCAATACCGCCATCAGGCCGGTTGAAGTGTATATAGACAGTATCAGTTATTCTTTCGCCATGGACAACCCCGACCTGGAAGAGAAGACATTTGCCATACCGGTAAAGATTGCAGGCACTTCTACAGAGCAGGACCGCAGGTTCACGTACAGTATCACGGCAGAGAGCAGCAATTACGATCCTTCCCTGGTATCGTTCTCCGAACCGGTGATCAGGTCCGGAAAGGTTTCGGACACATTGTATATAAAGATCAAAAAAGGTGCAGCGCTTCGTAACAATATCATGCAATTCACGATACAGCTGAAAGAGGACAATGAATTCCTGATCGGGAACAAGTACAACGAAAAACTACGGATCATCTTCACCAACCAGTTGCTGGAACCCAAATGGTGGTTCACCTGGCGCAATCAGTTTGGCACTTTCTATCCTGAAGTATATGAAAGATGGATCCAGGTGTATTACCTGGGTGCCGATCCTTCTCCTGACCTGTACACCGCAGCACCGGGACCTGTTTACTACTGGAACAATATGCCCACCTCGGCAACTGCAAGCTGGTACCCGGTTACATTCATGTATGTGAACTTCCTGAAACAATACTTCATCGATAATGCAGTATATCCCAACGGAGACCAGACACTGCCCCGCATTCTTTTACCATAAACCAACTGCCATGAAACTTCTGATATATGCATTGATAGCTGTTTCCCTGCTGGCGGGCTCCTGCTCCAGGGATCTGGGAAACTATGATTACACACAAACCAACAAGATCAGCATCGACAGCATGCTGATGGGAGAACATAATTCACAACGGATCTACAGGGTGGTTCACGGAGACTCCATCCATTTCAAACCAATGGTTACAGGCACCCTGTCCCAGGCCGATACCAGCAGGCTCAGGTTTGCCTGGGTGATAGAGAACGACACCATTGCAAGGACCAAAGAACTGCATACCGTTGCCGATATGGGCTACGGGAAACTGGTAGGCTATTATTTTATCAGGGACCTTAGTACCGATGCCCTCTACACCTATAATTTCACACTGGAGATCAGCAATGACGCTTCCCGCGGAACTTATATCCTGACGGAAGATGATAGTCATAACGCCGTTCTGTATACGCACTCGGCACTATCAGTGAACAACCAGTTCAAGGAAGCCACCATGGTGGCCGACAGACCTATCGGCAAATACCCCATCGATCTGGGCCTGAGGATCAATTACGGCAATTCATCCACCAATTACACGTTCACCATCATGACGGCCACCAAAGAGTCCGACGCCAATGTGATGGAGATCTTTGTGAATGATATGCGGCCTACACTCCTGTACAACCGGTCATCTTTCATTGAACCTCCTGCCGCGTTCAATATCACGCAGTACGTACGTATGGCAACGGCCAGCCACAACTATATCCTGGTGAATGGCAAGGCCCATATGATGAACAAAGGGGTGATCAGCAGCGTGCTCTACCCTGGCGATCCATTGAACTATGATTTTGGAGAAACGGGATTGTTCACCAGCAGGAGCCTTTATTCCAGGCTGCTGGCCGGATGGGATTACCGGAATAAAAAAGTAAGGATCTTCATGACGGCCAATGCCGCCGCGAACGATAGTTATATCAGTAATATCGAAGGGCCGCTGGACCAGTCGATCACCGCAGGTTATACTTTCATCAGGGGATTTGAGCACTACCTGAATGGGGCATACTGTTATGTAATGCTGATGAAGAAAGATGATAAGCTCGCCTCTTTCCTGATCACACTGAACGGGTATCAGGCAGTGAACAGCATCACCAAAATTGCGGAAACCACCGTTCCGGACCTGGACAAGATGGTGTATCCTTATTTTAATTTCACTTCCAATTTCTGGTATTTCGCTATTGGCAGAAGCGTGTACCGCACCACGGTAATGGGAATGGAATTACAGAAAGTGTTCACATTGCCGGATGACCAGTCGGGAGATATTGCCGTGTTTGGGTTTAATGAAGGCGGCACTGTCAGTCTGCAGAATATCGGCGTGGTAACATATGATCCAAATTCATCCAAAGCGATGAAGGGATCATTCTATTTGTTCAATATAAACTCCAATTCCATTACTGAATCACATCTGAATGTGGTTCAGAAGCCGGTAGGCATACAGATGGGATTCTGAGGATACATTCTTTGAGCCCGGATAGCTCAGATGACAGCAACAAAAACGGGGCTGATCTTTATGGTCAGCCCCATTCGTTTTAGGCCCCCTGCTATCTCATCAGAATTTCTTCTGCTTTTTCACTTCATAGTTTGCGCTCTTGTTGCTCTTCTGATACATCTTCCGGTCCTCCACCTGCATGGTCTGTACACTATCGATCCGTTTCACATATTCCTTCATCTTCACTTTCTGCTCTTCCAGTCTGGCGGAATTGTAGTGTCTGGATTTACTTTCCAGTTTCTGAAGAGAGATGGCCGCTTCCGACTTCGCTCTTTCATAATCCCCGTCATCCACCTTAGCCATGATCACATCAAATTCCTCTGTGGATTCAAACAGGGCCAGCATTTCCTGCACCAGTTTGTCCTCTCCTTCCCTGTAAAGCCCTGCATTACCGGTTTGTTTGATGGCCACCGATTTCTCTTCTTTCATATCCTTCAGTTGGTTGGCATCCGTGTACTGCAGTTTGCAGGTAAAGTTCAGGGTTTCTGTAGCCGTTTTCGGACGGATGAGTTTGATCAGAATTGCTTTTTCATCTTTAGCATAGATATCATTGAAACGGATCTGGAGTTTACCGTCCTTCTCTTCGAAAGGATAACCGTATACTTTCTCGCATTTCACACCCTGTGGCAGTTCCAGCTGCACCACGGCATTCTGTGCCACTACATTGAGCAGTCCTTTCAGTTCGCGAGCAAAGAGTGCGGGGATCTTATCGGCACTGTCGATGAAATAATAATTGGCGCGGCCGGTCTCGGCCAGCAAAGTGAGCAGGTCTTCATTGTAATCAGCGCCCAGACCGAATGTTGAGAGGGCAACGCCTTCTTCGAGGTATTTCGTCTGCACGATCCTTTTAAGCTCCTGCGGATCTACTACCCCGGTATTGGCCAGGCCATCCGTCAGCAGGAGTACGCGGTTCACATAGCCATCTTTTTTTGTGCTCTTCACCTGGGTATAGCCTTCCAGCATACCGCCGCTGAGGTTGGTGGAGCCACGGTCTGTGATCTCATCGATGCGCTTGCGCAGGTACTCTTTGTTTTTGATGGGCTGCGATGCACTGGTCACTTCCACCAGGTCATCATAGTTCACAATGGAGAGATAATCCTTATCATTCAGCTGGTCTACCAGGAACCTGGCGGCCTTGCGCGCATATTCGATCTTTTCGCCGGCCATGGACCCGCTACGATCCAGTACCAGCGACACGTTCAGGGGTGTACGTGGCTTTTCCTGTTTCACATCGCCACTCACTACATTGATGTAGAGATAAATGGCGTCGCCGGAGTCGCGCATATAATAGGCGTTGCCGGTCCTGACCGTCCAGTTGATGAGTTTGGTGGAATCAAAAGTGCCTGGTAAAAAAGCGCCGGATGGCTGTCCGCCTTTCTGATCATTCCGGGCATGGCCATCAATACAGGCGCCGCCCAGGGAAATTGCTGCCGTTGCGATGAGGAGAATACGCATAGGTGGTTGGTTAAGTTAAATGACTGGTTTGGAAGGAAGATGAGATTCAAAGAAGATTACATAAAGAGGATAATCCCTTTAACGTTTTTTTGGGAAGACACAGGATATGCCCAGCAGCTCGCCGCTGGCGAGTACTTCTATTTCGTCGCCTCCCGGTTACACTGCGCTCGCCAGAGGCGAGCAAACAGAAGTCACTCGCGGGGACGCGAGCGACTGGACACAACCTGATAAATAGAAAAAGGGCGCCGGTGTAAAAACCGTGCGCCCACAAACTGCAAATTCAGTGCTGACTTAGAAATATTGTTTGAGGAATTCTTTCGTCTGCTCCGGGCGTTGTTTCATGCGCAGCTGCCAGATCAGCTCTTCCACGTTCACCACTTTCACATTCTCATTCAGCCTTCTTGCGCACCAGCTGGCCGGTGTAACACCGCGCTGATTACCGCCATTGTTCTCTGCCAGCGGGTCATTGGAAGTACCGATATCCTTGAAATCAGACCAGGCATGCACCATGGTGAGGGTATATGTTTTTTCATTACCAGCTGCCAGGGCATTGATCTTTGAAGCGATATATGCCGGAGTTCCTTCACTGACATGGTTCTGTGAGCCATGGTTCCAGATGCTGTAACGGGCCGTGATCACCGGGATGTCCATTCCCTTTGAATTCCTGAACCACATCACTTCTCCATTGCCACCTGCATAAGGCGTATACTGAACCGCCACGATTCCCGTAAGCTGGTCATTTTCGCTTATATATGCCTGGTAGGCTTCCTTTGCTTTCACGGACACTACATCGCTGCAGATCAGTCCCAATACCCTGGTACGGTGCTGACGCATATGCGAACCGATCTTCGTTGCCATGCTTTTCAACAATTCAGTCCTGTTCTTCAGCTCCCCGAAATTATCCGGGTAGTAATAACCACCACCCCCATATTCCACCAGCGAGGTATTCTGATGCTGTGCGCTCATCAAACGATCCAGCTGATAAGGAGAGAACATGGAAAGATTGGCCACCGGCAATCCGTAAGACATATTGATAGTGGCGCCCGCAGGGTTGCCATAAAATGAACTGTTATTGAAATCATTCATCATCCACATCACATTATCACCATCGGTGAGCAGGAAGGATGCGTAATGTTTGGTCTCATCAAATTTCAGGAACTGGGGGTTGGTGACTTTAGCCAGACCGGATTGTTTGTTCTCATAGCCCGCACTCATGATGGTAGTATTCCAGGCCCAGTCGAACGGCACCATCATATTACCACTTCTGGATACCATATCAACAAAGGTCTTCTCCTCGATGCCCTGCTCCCAGCCGATCACGGGCGACAGAGGTTTCAGCCAGTTCAGCACATCTTTGATCAGTGCTTCGTTATTACCACTTGCCGGCTGGTTGTATTTCTTGTTGAAATTCACCATCATCAGTTTGTTCGCAATGGCATACCCACGCTGGTTACCGGTCATTACCGGCATCATCACCAGTGCATTGTTATTGCATTTGTCTTTGAACTCTGCCCAGGTATCCGCTGTGGTCTTATTGGTAGCATCATATTTCATGGTATAACCCAGGTCCTTGATACGCTGCTCATATTTCACATCGGCAATGATGGCATGATACACGTGTGCAGCCACTGTAGCGGCATTCACGCTTTCTTCCTTATTCACATCACAGAGGATATACCCCTCGATCACGCTCTTCACATTACCGTGGTGCTGGATCAGTTCCCAGGTGCTCTGGTTACCATTATGGCTCATCCCGGTCTTCTTGATCACTTCGGAGTAATTGGAATTGGGATCCTGCGTCCACACCATGGTCTCACTTCTTCCTTCATTCACTGCCAGGGCAGTTACGCCAATGATGGATTCTGCGAGAATATGATTACGGAGACTGTTATTATCATCATTGTTCTCATTGCTCCTGCTGTCCACAACCAGCCAGTAATTTTTGGCGGGTTTCAGTTTGGGTACCCAGTACTGGCCTTCATCAGCAAAGGCATCGAACTGTTCTGCAAAGAGTTTCTTTTCTTCCCTGGCTGGCCTTTCCCCTGACGGACGGTTGTATTTGTAACAGCATGTCAGCATGGAAGCTGAGAGGCATAACAGCAATATATTTTTGACGAGCATAGTGTATGTTTTTGATGGTGCTTAATTGTTATATCCCGTGTTCTGACCGAGGCCTTTGAGTTTATTGATCTCATCCTGCGGAATGGGACGCACCAGGTGATTTTCATTCAGGTTGCCAGCGGCTTTTGCCTGAGGGTTCCAGGCAAGCGTTCTGCTGATCAGTTTGCCGGTCCTCTTGAGATCGAACCAGCGATCATATTCCCCCATGAGCTCGCGGGCGCGCTCATCCAGGATGATGTCCAGATCCACGGAACCGATGGTCATATTGGGTTTTGCGGCATCGTTCACGGCCGCACGGCGACGGATATCATTCACGCGCTGCAAAGCTTTGGTGGGGTTATTATCTCCCAGGTGCGCTTCCGCAGAAAGCAGGTAGGTGTCGGCCAGCCGGTACACCACGGCCTCACGCGAACCACCGCCCCGCCAGAGGATCTTCGTGTCCTTGAATTTCTTAACTATGGGCATCCTGTCCGATCCTTTGGCCAGATCAGGATAGGCGGCCACCTGCGGATACCAGCGGTACTTGCCATCATTGTCTTTGAAGGAGATGAATTCTTTGGCGCCTTTGCTGTCGCCCGAATTATCATTCCAAACCGGGAAGTACAGGCCCAGCTTGCCGAAGTCCGGATGGGCAGGGTCATTGATGAGGAAGGAACGCTCAAAAGTGGCGTCGTAGCGGGCATCCACGGAAGGATCAGTGTAGAGCTCATGCGCTTTGGGATTGATCCAGAATTCACGCTGCATGTAAGAATAGTCCTTCTGCACTTCAATGAACATATCAGGATAGAAGCAGGTGAGACAGAATCCGAACATGCTTTGCAAAGGATTGCCGCTGCCATTATAGTTCCTGTCAGAGGAATACTGGATAGCAAAGATCACTTCGCGATTATTCTGATTGTTCTCATCAAACACACTGGCAAAATTGGGCAGCAGTTCATAAGGCTTTGCCGCATCATCGATGATCAGATCGAAGTTGGCAGCTGCCTTGTTGAAATCATCCGTTTGCCTGAAAGGCTTGTACGCACGGGTGAGATAGAGCTTGCCGAGCAGTTGCACCATGGCGGCTTTATTGATACGGCCACGCTCCGTACTTCTGACAGGAAGTATATTCTTTACGGATTCAAGTTCAGCGATCATGAACTCATAGAGCTTGCTCTCTGTTTCCTGGGTTACTTCTGTAATGGGCGATGCAGGCTCTTCAATGATCAACGGCACTTTACCGAAAGTTTCAGTAAGGTAGTAATAAGCCAGGGTGCGCAGGAATTTGGTTTCCGCTACCATGGTATTGTAACTGTCCTGCGTCACTCCTTCCCAATCGGGCTTGAGCCGTGTGATAATGATATTGCACTCCTGCGCGATCTTGTACAGGTTGTTCCAATACCCGCCTACCACACCGGCCGTGGAATTGAAACTGGCGTCGTAGGCATTGAACATATTGGCATCCGGATTGGCTTCAGCGGCCATATAGATATCGGTGCCCCAGTACTGTATCCTGGCAGTACTGTAATGATCACGGAGGCGGGCATAGATATCGGCCAGTAAACGGTCCAGACCGGATTTTGAATTATAGAGCTCATCCGTGGTGTAGGATGGGTTATCTGTGTCGAGAAACTTGCTGCAGCCGGCAGTGCCAAACAGGAGCAGCACTGCAATGACCGAAACAGGGATTATCTTCTTCATATCTGCTGATTTGAATGATTAGAATGTCAGGTTCAGTCCAAGGGTGAAGCTCATCGGCATTACAGACAATGTACTGTATGGATCTTCCCCGATGGACTCGGGATCGGATCCCAGGTATTTGGTGAAGGTGAACGGATTATTAACGGTTCCGTATACCCGAAGATTCTTCAGTTTCACTCTTTTCATTTTCTCTGTGTCGAATGTATACCCCATGGTCATGTTCTGGATCTTCACAAATGTGCCGCTCACTTTGGAGAGCACCTGTGTATGCAGGCTCACAGCGCCGATACCGGGATATTCATTATTGGGGTTATCGGGCGTCCAGTAGTTCACATCCAGTTTATTCCAGTGTTCATTATCCCAGGCGGTGAACATGAAGGTGAAAGGATCATCGTACAAACCTCCTTTACGCACATACACAAATGCTGAGAAATCGAAATTCCTGTAAGTAAAGGTGTTGGTGATACCACCCGTCCAGTCAGGGTTTGGTGATCCCAGGATCATCATATCACGCTCATCGAATGCATTGTCGTTGTTCCTGTCTTCGATCTTGATATGTCCGGGTGCTTTGCCATATTTGGCAGCATCACCTTTCTCGCCGTTCTGCCAGATGCCCAGGAAATTGTAATCGTAGATCACGCGGATAGGCTGACCGATGAACCAGCGGTTGGCGATATCATCCTTCTTATCTCCGTACAGATCACGGATCTTGTTGCGGTTCTTAGAGAAGGTGAGATCTGTTTTCCAGGTGAAGTTTTTCGTGGATACGTTCACGGTGCTCAGTCCCAGTTCGATCCCTTCATTGGAAGTGGAACCTACATTCTCCAGGAAGGAGCTGAAGCCGTTGATATTGGCTACTTTTCTTTCGAAGATCAGGTCTCGCGTGATGCGTTTGTAAATATCGAGGGTACCACGTATGCGGTTGCGGAGGAAGCCGAAATCAAGTCCTGCATTGAATTCCGAGGTCATCTCCCATTTGAGGTTGGGGTTTCCGATCTCGTTGCCCATCCCGAAACCTACAGTGCCTTTGTCGCCGAAGAGATAGCGGCTCATAGCGAGGCGCGTGCGGGTAACATCATGACGCACATTGTTGTTGCCTGTAAGGCCATAGCTCACCCTGAGCTTGAGATCATTCACAAAAGAAATATCCTTCATGAAATCCTCTTCGGAGATCTGCCAGCCGAGCGCAGCAGATGGCATCATGCCCCAGCGGTTATCTTTTGCCAGCCTGGATGTACCATCGTAGCGGGTGGTGAGTGTGAGCAGGTACTTGCCTTTGTAGGTATAGTTCACACGCGCCATCAGGCTCATCATGGCGGATTCCCAGTAATTGCTTTCCACGCCTGTGATCTGGTCTGCTGTCTGAATAGCGTGCCAGCCTGAATTGTAAGGCAGTCCTTCTCCGCGCATGGCAGCACTTTCATGCTGATCCTTCTGAATGCTGAACAAACCGATCGCATGGATCTTATGGTCTTTGCCAACGTTCTTTTTCCAGGTGATGATATTGTCCCAAACCCAGTTGAAGTTCTTGCCGGTGGATTTGGAAGCGCTGGGTGGGTTCACACCGCTGTTGGCCTGTGTATACAGTCCTTTGAAATTGCCGTAGGTCCAGGTATCATACTGACTGGCGAACTGCGATTTGATGCTGAGGTCCTTGATAGGCGTCACTTCAATATATCCTGACACGTTTGCATAATATTCTTCGCGCTGGCGGATATCGTTTTCCATATCGATGAGCGGATTGATCTTGCTGCTGGTGGGTTGTACCCTGAACAGACTGTTGCCGTTCTCATCATAGGGGCTCACGATGGGAGGCAGGAAATACGCATTGATCAGCGCTTCGCTGGAACCCTCATCTATATTCACTTTGGAACCATAGGAATTGAATCCCAGTTTGATCTTGCTGTTCATGCGGTGTTCCAGTCCCAGGTTGGCCGTCATTCTTTTGAAACGCTCACGGCCGGTGATGCCTTCCTCGTCGAAGTAACCGAGACCGAATGTGTAGGATGTTTTTTCTGAACCGCCGGAAGCACTCACGGTGTGGTTGTTGATCATGCCTGATTTCAGCACTTCCCTGCTCCAGTCGTAGTACTCACCATAACGTACTCTTTCTTTTTCAGCAGCAGTAAGGAAGTCGGGACGGCTCAGTGAAGAAGGGCCGTATTTATTTGACCAGAGTGCGATCCGGTAATCCACGTATTCGAGTCCATCGCCGCGGGAGCCGATCATATCGGGGATGCGTGCGGGGATCTTGATGCCGGTATAGCCATTATAATTTACATCGAAGCCATCTCTTTTTTTACCGCCTTTTGTAGTGATGATCACCACGCCGTTGGAGCCGCGTGAACCGTAGATGGCGCTGGAAGAGGCGTCTTTCAGCACGTCTATCGATTCGATATCGGAAGGGTTGAGATAGCGCATGCCATTGGTGGTGGGAATTCCATCTATCACATACAAAGGCTCATTGGAAAAATTGAACGAGTTGGTTCCCCGCACCTGCACGCTGAAACCGGCGCCGGGCCTGTTGGAGCTCTTCTGTACGTTCACACCGCTCACGCGCCCGTTGAGGGCCTGCGTTACATCTGGCATCATTGATTTTTCCAAAGTAGCCCCGTCAATGGTCTGGATGGCGCCTGTGACATCTTTTTTGCGGATGGTGCCATAACCGATGACCACAACACCATCCAGTGAACTGGCGCTTACCTGGAGCCTGACGGTGAGTGGACCGTTGACAGAGGCCACAGCAAAGGTTTGCGGGGCATACCCCAATAAAGAGATTTCCAGTTCTGCCGTGGCTGGTGCAGTAATAGTGAATGCACCCGCGGCATCGGAAGTGGAGCCGCGGTTAAGTCCTTTAACGGTGATGCTGGCCCCGGGCAGTGCATTGCCGGCTGTATCCAGTACAGTCCCTTTAATGGTCTTCTGTGCAGATTCCTGGGCCTGGAGCGCAGCAGGAAGGCAAAGCAGCAGCAGAATATATAAACAGCGTATACGCGTAATAGTTATAAGTTTCATGATAGCGTCTTTTGGAATTGAGAAAGGGATCAGAGAGGCATCCATTTATGAGAGCCCTGGATCTTAGCAGTGAACCTGCCTGTCTTATCCGGAACATTCGATGGATCTGCCGGCACTTTCAGGAAATCCCAGGCGCAAAGCAGTCCGGCTTCGGTTCCCGTAACATCTGCCATCATCAGGCCTTTCACCTGGTCCTGCGTTTTGGCTTCGTTCCAGATCCTGAATTTCTTCATATAACCTGTCATGCAGCGGGATGGATGGTATGGGTCGATGAAGGCGCGCATCTTTTTGCGGGAAGAAGGCAGCATGGGGCGGGGAAGACCACCGCTGAGGATATCATTGTTCTTCTGCCAGAAGAGCTCGCCGTTCACATACATTTTCATATGATAGGGCCTGTCTTCTCCGGCGCCGGCCGTGGCATTGATATTCCAGACCAGGGCCACGTGGTTCCATTCGCCAAAGTTGGTGGGATATGCACGGGCCTGTTCCAGCACGCCTGCTCCGCAGCCCATACTGGCGCGCAGGTTACCGGAACGCTGGTAGTGGATATTCCAGCCTTCGAATTTATTGGGGCCATCGGGACCTTCGCTGGTGGTCCCCACCAGGGTGGCCATTTCAAAATCCAGGAAATCTTTATTGTATTTCACCCAAAGCTCAACCGTGTAAGTGTTGGAAGCGGAGTATTCGGGGTTGTCTCCGAAATCGATGCTGCCTTTCTGGTCGAGACCGTTCACCAGCAGCTGTCCGTCGGAACCGGCGGGCAGTGTAAAATTATAGGAACCCAGGAATCGGGTCATAGCCTGTTCGGCTTTCAGGCAGATATTGTCTGCTTCGTATTGAAGCACAAAATGTCCGGCCATGGCAGCAGAGAGCCCCGTCTTCGTTTCTTCCAGGGTGGCCTGCAGTTCATCCACGCTGGCCTGGGGGAACATGTAATCATCGGAACCTACCCGGGCAGTGTCCAGGATGGAACCGATCTTATCTATTTTTTCTTTGATACAATCCAGGGAGAGTTCGCGGGTGGTATCGAACTTTTTTTTACATCCGTAGGATGCCAGGATCAGGGGAATTGCAAATACCCATAAGAGGCATAGCGTGAGGGATTTTTTCATATAGCAATTAATTTTTATGAACGGGGGTGAAGCTGCCCTGTTCACCCTGCGAATATTTTACAGAGCCGATTAATAAAGGGGTTAAAAAAGGGATTAAGTGCCGTACTATTTCGCTAACCTGCTGAATTTTCAGCCATTAATGCGAGGCGCCGGAATCCGGCAGGGGCATTTTTTCAAAGGAGGTGTTATAGGTTACGCCTAAGGACTTTTCGTAATTCGATACAAAGGCATCATATTTTTTCCGGGCAGCCTCCGCTCCTTTTAACCGCCGGATGGCAGCTAACTGGAACCGGATCGCCTGCTCGTTGAAAGGATCGATATCCAGAACGGTGTCTGTGAGCCGGATGATGGTCTTGAAATCCTGCTGCTGGTAAAGTCCCATTAATTTTTCCAGCACAAAGGGGATCACCTCATCTTCATAACCCTGACGGAGGGGGTCGAGGGAAGGGTCATCATTTTCTGCAAGCAGGTTACCCCTGGTAAAAACGGGGGTAATGTCCATTCCGGAAGGCTGCCTGATCTCTTTCATCAGTTCCAGGTAGTCGCAGAACAGGCCTTCGTCTATTTCAAAAATGTAACTGTCGTTGGTGAATACCAGCCGGATCCCTTCCAGGTCGGCAATGGCATTGCGGAGATGATTGATGTTAACGCCGCGGATATTCTTGGTTTTGGTAACTTCCTTGTCGGGCCAGAGCGCCAGGGATATTTCACGGGAAGTGATACCATTCTGCCGGGTCTTCAGGAGAATGAGTACAAAGAGCTGGCGGATCTTTGGACTGAAAAGATGGGTGATCTCCGTTCCTTTTTTATCATATACGGCCATGGGACCGAGGATGAAGATGGCGTTCCTGCGGATGGCTGCCGGACTGGTTGCTGCATCTACAGGAGCAGTTCCCATTTCCGCAACGGAAATTTCTTCCGAAGGAAGAATGTCTTTATCCTGTTCCGGAATACTGCCTGTTTTTTTACTTTTTCTCACAAAGAACCAGGCGCAGCCTGCTGCAATAACAGTAATGGCGAGCCAGATCCAGGGCCATGGGCTGCCACCTTTTTCAGGCAGGAAAGGTACCGGGGGCCAGGCCAGAGAGAGGATCCTGATACTGGATCTGCGGGCATCGGCAAACTCCTGCACCACACAGTAAAGCTCACCGGTGCTTTTATTAAGGTATAGATTGATATCCGATTCGATCTTTTCAGAAACCACCGGCACCATGGAACTGACGATCCCGTAAGAACCATCTTCAATGGAAAACTTGTACAGCTGAAGCCCCGTGCGGGAAATATGATGCGGGTAGCAGATCACATAGAAATATTTCTGGTCTGGCGAGAGCACCAGGTTATTGGCCGGAACGAAATTGGAATCGGTGATCTTCCGCTCCCATAATTTTTTGATGGTGCCGTAACTGAGGTTCACTTTGTACAGGTCATAGGTATGCCTGCCCCCCACCACCTGCTGTCCCGATGGATTTCCGAAGCCGCCGAAGAGAAAGACTTCGTCCGGCCTTCCGGCATTGCCGGAGGCTGAAAAGAAGCGGGGTGTGATGGTATCTCCTTTGTATTGCTCGGGCATCCAGGCATCCGCCTCTTTGGAATAACGGAAAAATGTATTGAAATAAGAGAAAGATCCATAACCACCGAAGAGGTGGAACTGGTTGGTGAGACTGTCCAGTAATATATTATGATGATGCCTTTGTTCGGGAACATAGGCAGTGCCGATGACCTGCCATTCAAGCGTTGCGAGGTCCAGCGAAGCGATGGTTGGATCATCTTTGCGGACATCGTTGGCTTCATATACATACACTTTATGTTCCGATGGGATGTAAATACTCTTGCCAAGGATCATGTTGATGGGAAGTTCGTTCTTATAGAACCGTTCCTCCACCTGGTCTGTAGCGATATCGTACACTTTCATCGACCGCTTTCCATATAGGAGGATCTTTGCGGAATCAGGGATGAAGCAGGAACCTGCCACTTCATCGAACTTTACAGCAGCGCGTTCTTTCCAGAAAAATGATTCGTTGATGAGCCAGTTGGGAAAATCAACATGACCGGTGGATTTTCCATTGGCGGTGTGAACGGTCTCTCCTTTCCATTCATTCAATGGGAATATATATTCGATATTTTTTCCTTTTATCTGAAGGTTCCTGATGGCCATGGCAGGCACATCATTGAGGTATTCAAATTTACCGAAATACAGGGCGGGCGACATGGATTGACTGAACCCGAACCCTGCTGCCGGGTATACCGTGTTGTTCACCCACATGTACAGACTGTCTGTCCGTAACCTGAAATCCAGTTTGATGGTCATCCACTGTCGCTGGCGGAGCTGCTCAGGTGTAAGCCTGATCTTGATCTTATTGCTTTCGTTACCGATATTGAAATGCAGGAAGCCGGTATCCTTTCCAGGATAGAGATAGCTGAGGGTGTATAATTTCCCGGCATCGTCTTTCAGGGTCAGCAGGTACCCGAAATGTTTTTTGTCCCAGATGGACAGGTCGAAGCTGATTTGAAACTGTTCCTGGAAACGGGGAACAGTACCGCTGAATACCTGGTAGGATGTGCGTTTGAGGAGGAGACTGTCGTTTGAATTGAAGAGCAGGCCCTGCGCTTTTGCGTGAGACACCAACAGGAAGAGCAGGCACACCCGCAGCAGGGAAACCCAGGCGCGGTGCTTTTTTCTTCTTGTGATTGTAAGGGCCAGGGGCAAACGGCCAACCATCTCATACAGCATACCCACAGATAATTTTGCGCAAAATAAGCAATCCGGGGGAGAGTGCGGATACGCAGTCACAAAGCAGCGGAACTATAAGCGGCACATAAAAAATCCCGGCCTGGGCCGGGATCAACCAATCAAACTATACACCTATATAAATCCTATTGTAAAACATGCTTTCTTTTGGGTACCAGGTAATACACCCAGCCATTCAGTGAAAGGAAACCGGCGAGTGTCAATAAACCTGATAATTGATAATTTCCATTATTAAAGAAGATAAAACTTGCTACACCAATCGATACTATCAGGATGAAAGTAATGAGGGAAATAAGCGTTTTCATATACTTCAGTTTTTTGGGTTATTGTAAAAGACGTTGTATTACTAAGACCCGAAAAGGAAATGAAGTTTACTAAAGGAATGTGAAGATGAGTTTATGCAGGGTGCAGTCGCGGGGGGGGCCCCCGCGGGCCCCAAAATTATGGGCGGGCGGGGGGGCCCGGGGGGCGGGGGGGGGGGGGGCAACAATTAACACGCGCGGGCCCCC
>NZ_JBQCGW010000065.1:0-16366 GCF_051955275.1 Pseudobacter sp.
CTGTAATGCAGGTTGCAGTTCAGGAGCATGCACCAATTGCTGCATCTGCTGCAACTCAGCAGCATAAGGCGTTCCGGCCGCTTTTACACCGATTTCACTCAGCAATCCATCCGTTGCACGCAGGATATGAACCAGGGCCGCCACACTTTTCTGGATTTCCTTCAACTCCGTATCCGCTGCAATCAGCTGGTTGAATTTTCTGCCGAGGGTATTCTCGGTTTCACTGAGCATGCTCCTGTTATCGGTTTGCTGAAGATAATGTTCCGCCGCATCAAACCATTCGTTCTCGTACGGGAAAGGGATTGATGATGAAGCAAAGAAACGGATGGTGGCACTGCGCTGATTGATGGCGTCCATGTCAGCGAGCGGGCGGCGGAAAATCTCCTCCAGCAATTCCGCGCCCCCACGGGTGAAGGCGCGGTTGAATATATTGTAGATCGCGTTCGCTCCTCTTTTTCCGAAAATATTCAGATCGTCGAGCGTTTGTTTATCGGTGATGAGGCTCATGCACTTCTTTTTTATTATTTCCTTTTTCTTCTGATCAGCAGGATGGTGCTGGCCACCAGTACGATGCCCGGAACGATCCACATGAGTGAATACTTGATCCGCTTGGCGCCGTTCTTGGTAAGCGCTATCTCCCTGTCAGGAGAAGGCGGTCTGCTCACATCAACCGGAACATTTCCATAAGAGAGCCAATGGAACATTCCAGGGATGATGGTAAAGTTGGAAGTCTGAAACCTTCTGGTCTGTGGACGCATGCCTCCATTGCTGATGCAGTCTGCATCCCCCAGGATGATAATACGCTGCTCTTTGGTCCCTACTTTTCTTGAAACCGCCATGGCAGTAACATGCTGATCGATCTTCTCTCCTATTGCATTGTTCACGCGTGGAGAATCATTCATGAAATCGATGGTCTCCTTCTCATTCCAGGTAGGGAAGGTATCCGGCACTGCATAGAGCTTGATGGAATCTGTACGGAGAATGGGCTCTACCCTGTACCCTTTATCAGCAGTCTGTACCAGGCTGGCTGCACCGGTCATCCCTACGAACAGTCTTCTTTCATTGAGGAATTTGAAATGTTCATTCAGGGCAATGCCTTGCGTGGTTGGCCTGGTGAGTACGATATTGGCCAGTACTTCTTCTTTTGGCTGAACCAGTTGTCCGGGCAGGGTCCCTACACCAAACTGAGCCATAAGTGAATCCATCACAGGATTGTTCGGCTCGGTAGCAATGATCAGGTTACCACCTCTGGCGATGTACTCATCCAGCTTGCGTTGTTGTGTGGCATCGAGACTGCTCTTAAGATCAGCCAGTACGATCACATCTATTTCTTTAGGGATTTCTTTATTGCCGCTGAGATCGAGTGTTTCCACATCGCAGCCCTGGTTGGTGAGCGCATAGCGGAATGTTTTGGCAGAAGCGAAGAGTGAATAATCTTTGATCTTATCGCCGGTTATGATACGTTCTCCATGTCCGCCGAGGAATCCGATCCTTGGCAGTTTCATCACCATGCGTTTGAATACGGAAGTAACTTCCGCTTCGCCCGGGAATTTCATGAAGTCATCATAAATACGGAGCCACGCTTTCTGACCATTCTCTCTTTCCACCAGGCGCACAAATGTGTTTCCTTCATCGGTGAGGTCGATAGTCTTCTTCAGTTCGGAAGGGGGCATGAAAATATCCACATCCAGGTCGCGCATATCGGCCACACCTTTCGCCTGCTCAGCCAGCGATTTTTTAGGGAAACGGTTCTCCACCCAGGAGTTGTTGCTGGGCGTATCATAGTAGTACACATATTTCATCTTTGTTTCAGGCTTGAAGCGGATATACTGTTTGAAACGTTCCAGGTCTTCATTCACTTTGGAAGGAATGGCATGATAGTATTCGCGGTCCAGCAGGTTCACGTAAGTAGTGATGGTGAGCCCTCCTTCGAGTTTGCCCATCACTTCCTGGCTCTTGGGAGTAAGTGTATTGCGTTTGGTAGCGGTAGTATCGTAATAGCCCATCAGAACAGGCCTTGATGTAATGTATCCAAGCAATACTGTCGCCAGCACCACGCCACAATATTTACTCCATACGGCAGAGAAGGAAGAATGGGTGCGGTTCGATTGCAGTTTAAGAATGCTCAGCATCAGGAACATGCTTACCACAATGAAGAAATAAAGCACATCTTCACTGTTGATCAGGCCATTGATCATTTCTGTGGTACGGCCTGAAATGCTTAACCAGTAGGTGAGATCGCGTACAAAAGCGATGTCCTGCCAAACCTTGTTCATATAACTGAGCAGGGCCAGTACAACCAGCGTACCGAGCGCAGCCACTACCTGGTAGGAAGTGAGTGAGCTCATGAACAGGCCGATGGCCGAATAAGCACACATCAGCAAGTAAATCCCCAGCAGTCCGGACAACACATTTGGCAGATCGAAGTTCTCAACCACCACGCCACTGATGATGGTGTAGATAATGAGTGGCACCATCATTATCAGGCTGAAACCCATCATGGCTTTGAATTTGCCGAGGATGATCTGGGTGCTGGTAACAGGTGAGGAATAAAGCAGTTTGATGGAGCCGCTGCTCAGTTCACGGCTCATGAGGCCCATGGTGAGCAGTGGCATGTAGAGGTAAAGGTATTCCTGCACCTTATTGAGTAGCCCGAACTGACCGCCAAAAACACCTGCAGTAATGAAGGAGTTACCGAAGCCGGTATCCTGCGCGCGTACTACATCCTGTAACAGTTCTGCAAATGTCATCCCTGTCTGGAATGCGAACACGATCAGGATCATCCACGCAATCGGTGAATAGAATAAGGTGAACAATTCCGCTTTCGCGATCTTTAAAATCCGTCTCATTTATTTCCTTTTATCTGTTTTTTAATTTGGATTTTTCTTCGACAGGCTGGCAAACACAGCATCGAGAGAACTCTTTTCGATCATCAGTTCCATAAGGCCCCAGCCGTTGTTCACGCTGGCAGCAGCTATCTTCTGCGCAGTACGCTTGTCGCCATCATAACCCAGTCTGAATTTGTAGGGAGCCATCTGCTCTACGGAACGAACGCCTTCCAGTTTCAGAATTTCATCCTGCAGCGGTGGAGTATCCAGGCTGAGGATAAGAGAATTTGGTTCGATGTAGTTGTCGAACATTTCGATGGTGCCGGCAAATACGATCTTGCCTTCTTCGATCATCTTGATGTCCTGGCAGGTGGCCTGTACTTCTGTGAGGATGTGCGTGGAAAGTAACACTGACCTGTCCTGAGAAATTTCCTTGATGAGGTTACGCACTTCCAGTATCTGATTGGGATCGAGACCGTTGGTTGGCTCATCCAGCACCACGAATTTGGGATTGTGCACAATGGCCTGTGCAATGCCCACACGCTGCTGGTAACCACCGGAGAGATTGCGGAGCAACCTGCCACGGAAATGGGCAACACCACATCTTTCTGCAGCCGCTCCTACCATTTCCTTCACTTTATGCTTATCGATCATGCGGAGATCGGCACAGTAGGTCAGGTATTCTTCCACTGTAAAATCCAGGTGGAGCGGGAGTTTCTGGGGCATGAAACCGATATTTCGCTTTGCTTCAACCGGTTTGTCTTTGAGGTTCACGCCATTGATGAACACATCGCCTTTGGTTTGCTTGAGCACACCACAGATGATGTTCATGGTGGTGGATTTCCCGGCGCCATTGGATCCCAGCAGGCCTACAACGCCTTTTTCGCGGATCTCGAAATTTATATCCCTGATGGCCCACTGCGCGGTGTAGCGGTGACTCAGGTTTTCTACTTTAACAATGGGATTTTCCATTCATTCAACTTTAGGTTATGGGAAAAAGATGCCTGGGTAAACTTTCGTTTACAATTTTTTTAGTGATGTTTCTCACTATGCATTAAAGTTTTGGGAACTGTTCCCCCGGCATGCGGGGGAACAGTATTGAGCTGATTCTAGTAGGTAGCGTTTGCTATTGCACGCACATCGATACCATATTTTGTCTGAAAATGATTCACGAGGATGTCCCACTTCTGCCTGATGAGCGGATAAGTGAGGTAAGAAGCCATTTGCGCATCGGTGCGCTGGGTCAGGTTGAAAATGAATGCCGAGATATCATTCGATTTCGCATTGGTCCAGGAGAATGCTCCGTTATGCCATTCGAAAGGCGCTCCCGATACAGCATTATATCCATTGGGAAGGAAACCTTTCTGACGGTAAGCTTCCACATTGGCGGGATTGGATGTATTCAGCGGAGTGGCCGGAGCCGCAGCTGTGTAGTTGCTCACATTGTAGAAAGATGCAGGAATATCTACGATATTATTACCCAGATAGTAATTCCAGATGGCAGTAGTAAGCGCCAGCTTCCTGGTGGTTTTAACAGCCGGTGTCATGGTGAGCAGACCGCTGTTCATACCTGCAAAGCCTATGGCTTTACCGGAAACCTTGATATCAGTATAGAGATATTCCATGCCCGGAGGATAACCGGTCCTGTACTGCCGGATACTATCGGCCAGGAATATACGATAAGGGATACCGCCTTTCTTTTTGAAATCTGCCGGCAGGAATTTAAGCCACACATCATTCAGGTAATCAAGCATCGCTCCTACATACTGAGGATTGCCAAGAACGGCCGTATCGATCCTGGAGTTGCCGGTGCTGGTAGCCTGCGTCCACTCGAAATCCTTTTGGGTATACACATACAGGAAATAAGACCCGTAATCATTGAACAATTGAACCACCCTGTTATTGTCGGCCGTTGAGGCGCCAGCCTGCGGCAATGCATAATCAGGCTTTATTTCAACCGGCGTACCGATAGCCTTATCCTTTTTGCAGGAAACGAAAAGCATGGCTGCGAGCGATCCGGCTATGAATATATTTTTCATTTCGAATAATGTTAAACGTTAGTGAATCAGTTTCCTGGCCTTTCGCCTGATTTGGCGGACGGATTCTGCTCCATCGCCGGGTTACGGATGATGAGGATATTGGGAAAAGGCAGGGTATACATCGGATCACGCTCCTTCAGCACATAGGTAAGATCGGGGCCACCCGGATCAGCCTTGTATACGTGTGAAATGGAAGGCATTCCGTTACGGCGGAGATCGAACCAGCGGAATAATTCAAAACAGAATTCCTTTCTGCGCTCATCATGAATAGCCTGCAGCAACTGCGCCTTATCTGTAATATTCTCATCAACATAATTGGTGATGCGGTATCTGCGCAAAGCATTGAGGTCATTCATGGCCTCAGGCAACTGATTGAGCATTACATTGGCTTCTGCTCTGTTAAGCGTAGCTTCTGATGTACGGATATTCTGTACCAGTTCAACGCCGGTAGAAAGTTTGGTAACCAAAAGGTAATTGGCGCCCGGCCCGGAAGATCCAAAGCCCCATTTACGACGTGCATCATCAGGATGGAACAGGGAAAGCAGCGAGGAGGATGGAATGTAAGTAGACTGATCAGGTTGTGTACCACCACCATACATCCATTCCACTTCAGGGTTGCTGTAATTGTGTACATACGCTGCCGTCAGCGCTGTCATATCCCAGAGGCGGCTGCCCATTTCAAAAGCCTTATTGGCTTCTTCCTTACTGGCTGCCCAGTTATTCATGAAGAGATAGATCCGGGAAAGCAGGATATGAATGGCAGGCTGGTTGATATGAAAATCCATACGTACCACAGGCAGCGGGTCCATAAGTCTCACTGCTTCTTTCAGATCGCGCAGCACCACATCATATACTTCCTGTACTGTGGCTCGTTTCATGTATTGCTCATCAATACCGGAGTTGAGTTTCAAAGGCACAGCCAGCGATGATGGATTAACGTTATAAGGTTCTCCGTACATCTCAGCCAGGCGCCAGTAGTAGAAGGCCCGGACCGCAAGGGCTTCGCCTTTCACACGGTCGCGCTCTGCCTGTGTACCGATGGCATTATCGATATTATCCAGCACCGCATTACATCCTTTGATCCAGGTATAGTAAGAATAGTAGCCGGTACTGGCAGGATCCTGCGCAACGGGATCGCCCAACCCGTTGAAGTCAACAAAGTAAGGCTGCCAGGTGAATATCGGGAAACTGGTTTTAGCAGTTGAACTGCCCACAGCCGATCCATTATCGTAAGTGGAATTGAACTCCACATCATCGTCCATGAAATACAGGAATGCAGCAGGTTCTGTCCGGGGATAATATCCGGAACCCATCAGCAGTTCCCTGTAATCCACGGTGGTTTTGGGAATCACTTCACTCTGGCTTTTCTCTTCCAGGAATTTGGAACAGCTTCCCAAGAGGCTCCATCCCAGTATTGCAGTTATATAGATTATTTGTTTTTTCATTGTCATCACACATTAAAGATTAGAGCGCCATGTTAATTGACAGGGATGCAGTTCTTCTTGCAGGCCATCCTCCTGTTTCAGGATCATATCCGTTCCATTTTTCATCGAAGGTGATGAGGAAAGGATTTGCCAGGCTGAGTGCCACACTCATGCGTTTGGTCTTGATCTTGTTCAGGAAAGTCTGTGGCAGGTCATAAGTTGCAGAGATCTGGCGGCAACGGATGAAATCGATATCAGCCACACGCAGATCTGAATTGTTGTACATCTCATAAGGAGAGATATTTACATAAGCGATGGTTGGCAGATTGATGTTCATGCGATTGGGGTTGCCGGCAGGAACTGAAGGAATATTCGTCCAGGCTTCATCCCCGGGCTTCTTCCAGCGGTCATTCAACAATCTCGGTGCATTCTGTTCAGGTGTAGGAGCTCCTGTAGCATTGTAGAATACAGGTAAACGTTTCTGAGCACCGAAGGCCATAGCAAACTGTGCAGAGAATGAAAAGCTCTTGTAGCGGATGCTTGTTTGAAAACCACCATTGAAATCAGGCTCGGTTTTACCGCTTCTCACCAGGTACTCCAGGTCATTGGCAGTAGGCTTGATATTCATGTTATTGAACATCGGCCTTCCTGTTGTTGGGTTAAGTCCCTGGTATGAATAAGAATAGAAAGTGGAATAAGCTTCGCCATTCACAATGGCCATGCCACCCAGATAGTCAGCTCTTGTATTGATACGCTGGTTGTTCTTCAGCGTATTCCTTGCCCTTCCTGTGTTCACAGAGAATTGCCAGGTAAGGTCTTTGGTGCGGATGGGCACTACGTTGATGATGAAATCATATCCTTTGTTTTCCATTTCCGAACCGAATACCACTGCGGAATTCATACCGTTCTCAACAGGCACTTCGCGGGATGCAAGTATATTGGAGGTTTTGGTGTACCAGTTAAGTGTTGCATTCAACCTTCCATTGAAGAACGACCAGTCAGCTCCGATATTCCATGATTTGGTTTTCTCCCATCCGAGGTTCGGATAAGGGAGTGATTTGATAGAGAGCGTATATTGTTTGAAGATGGGGCTCAAACCACCATCGGTAGCGATGAGGTAAGGAGAAACAGCTTCAACAGTATTACCCTGGTAGCCAAATGAAGCAGAGAGATCAAATGAATTAAGCCATGTGAGGGAGCTCAGGAAATGCTCATTGCCTACCCTCCATTTTGCGCCCATTGACCATGTTGGCTGAAAGCGTTTGTTTTTATCCTGACCAAAACGGTTACTCGCATCCAGGCGTGCATTCACGTTGAAAATATAACGCTGGTCATATGCATAGACACCGGAGAAATACTGGCTCAGGTAGTTCACCTGTGTATTTACGATGCTGGAATTGGCGCGCATCAGTTCATGCAGCGGTGTTGCAGTACCGTTTCCGTTTGGAACAACTGTCAATGGAACTGGAGCATATTGCTCACCACGGTACCGCAGGTAGCCGTAACGTGTATTGTTGTTCCCTTCGGTGATAGTGGATCTTGCCTCCATACCTGCCTGTGCAGTTACGGCATGCTTCTCACCAAAGAGCTTGTCGTACACGATGCTGTTGCGCCATGTCCAGCCCCTGTTGGTACTGTTCTGCATTTGTGCCAGACCGCCGAAAGGCAGTGCGCTGGCCAGTTCCTGCGGGCCGTTGTTCAGCACAGAACCGAATTCATAACCGCGGGCTTGTGTGATATAGTTGCTGAGCTCGGTGGCATAAGATTTCACATCCGTGGCAGCCACATTGTAAGAGAAGAGGCCCTGGTATTGCAGGTCTTTCGACAACTTATATCTTGCGTCAACAGTTGAAGACAAAGACTTGGTGTTATTGGTATTTCCTGTATTGTCCAGCTCGTTCTGAATATTGTAATTATAGAAGAATTTGCTGGGAAGGGAATTTGAACTGGTGCCTCGTTTGTAATGATAGAACAGCGTACCGTCATCATTGAACATTGGGAGTGTGCGGGAGGTATTGTAAGCATACTCAAAAGGATCCACTCCATAAGCAAATCCATCAGCCTGACGCACCGTTGCGTTCAACAGAAAGCTCATTTGCAGGCGGTCGTTCAATTTGGCAGTAGTGCTGGAGGTAGCAGAGAAAGTAAGCAGGTCGTTGCCGATGGCTTCCCCTTTCTGCTGCTGCACGTTGAATGAGGTCCTGTTGCTCAGCCTGTCAGTACCACCACCAATGCTGATGCTATGGTTCTGGCTGAAGGCATTCCGGAAAAGCAGGTCAAACCAGTCTGTGTTCATGTTCTCCATCTTCCTGTACTCGCGCTCGAGGGTTGCCTGGTCGATCTCCTTGTTCTGGAGCTTCTGGATCAATCCACCGTAACCGATAGGGAGAATTTCGTAGGTGTAACTGTCGCGGGCCTCATACACTTCTTTGGAGAACTGCATCAGTTCCTGAGAGTTCATCAGGTCATACATGGAATAGCGCGGACGTTGACCTACCGTAAAGCTACCGGAGTAGTTCACAGACATTTGTCCGGCCTTTGGTTTCTTGGTAGTGATCACAATCACACCGTTGGCCGCCTGTGAGCCATAAATGGCTGTGGAAGAGGCGTCTTTGAGTACGGTGATCGTTTGAATATCGTTGGGGTTCAGCCAGGAGATGGAGTTGGAAGCGATGAGCCTGAGCTCTCCCATATCGCCCGCCAGTGAACCGCTACCGTTGGGCATGGGGAGGGGATCGCGCTGGATCACACCGTCAACCACCCAGAGTGGCTCCTGGTTACCAAGGATGGTGGAGGTACCACGCACTCTGATCTTTGGAGTTGAACCAACCTGACCGGAGGGCATGGTTACCAGCATACCGGGTACAACACCCTGCAGCATCTGGTCGATGCTCACTTCACCGGCGATCTTGATCTTCTCAGGATCCACCACGGTAACGGCGCCTACATATTTGCTTTTGTCAACGTTCATGTAACCGGTGATCACCACATCATTCATTTGTGTTTCCCTGGATTTCAGAGTAACATCGATGGTAACATTAGCGCCGGATGAAACCTTGATGGAGCCTTTATTCTGTCCGCCGTTGACAACAACGGCTGTATATCCTTCGCCGGATTTGCGGATGGCGATTTCGATGGGCTCGTAGCCCAGCATACTCACTATCAGCACGGAATTTTCAGGTAAAGAACCGAAAGTGAAGTCGCCTTTGGAACCGGTAACCTTACCTGACCCTGCGCCTTTCAGCGTGATGGATGCCCCAATCAGGGGTTCGCCAGTAGAGGTACGCACCACCCCTGAAACCTTTGCTGGGGGAATGAAAGCGGCTGCAATCACCGGGTCTATCGCTGCGGAAGGAAGTGCTTTGCGGCTAAGCACGATGGTCTTCTCTTTGATCACATAAGAGAGGTTCAGATCACCGGAAATGGAGTCCAGCAGGGTGCGCAGCGGCATATCCCGCACGGAAAGCGTAACACCCTGGGCATCTTTGAAGGCATTGGTGTTGCTGAAAACCACGTAGCCGGTCTGCTGTTTGATGGCCGCGAATAGTTTTTTCAGGGGAATGTTCTTCCCTGATACGGTTACAGTTTGGGCGAGGCCTGAAGCATTGGCCTGCAGAATAGCCGCGGTGAGCAAAATAGTAGTCAATCTCATAACCATGAAGGTTTTCGTACGCCGCCGGATTTCTTTGAACCGGTCCGGTAGCCAATAGCAGTTTTTTTGCATAAATTGCAAAGTGGTTTGGTTGTTAGTAAATGTGAATGCAAAGCCGTTTATGATCAACTGAAATCATTACCGTCACGGCCGCAATCCGTGGCGGTTTTTTATTTTCAGTTGAAAATGATCAGTATGAAACAGGGGGATAAGGTCCTTATTTATTGAGTACTATCAACCTCCTGCCTTCTTCCAGACGGAAGGATACTTCCGTCCGTTGCAGGATATCGAGTACATCTTTGAGAGGCAGATGCCTGGGGATCTCACCCAGAAAACTTTTCTCCGGAACACCGTTCTCGTATACTACTTCTATATCGTACCATCTTTCGAGCTGCCGCATCATTTCACCCAGATCAACATTCTCACCAAAATTGAAGAAGCCATTCTTCCAGGCGGTGATCTGTTCGATGTCCACATCATCTGCTATTGTAACCGGGTTCTTTCCGTTACGTGGTGCATTGCCTGCTGCGATGCTCACTACTTTAGCCTGTTGTCCGGGCTTGAGCACCACGTCGCTCGAACGCCCGTCAGCCGTGGGTTCTGCCTGCTGAGCGGATACGCGCACGCCACCATTCACCAGGGTGGTGCGCACCATTTTTTCATTGTCATAAGCATTCACGTTGAACTCGGTTCCCAGTACTTCCACATCGGCTGTATTGTTCACGCCTACCAGGAATGGCCGGTGCATATCCTTCGCCACTTCAAAATAAGCTTCACCTTCTACATAAACTTTTCTTTCGTTCGGAGCAAAAGCTACCGGATATCGGATGGAGCTGGCGGCATTGAGCCACACTTTTGTTCCATCTGGCAGTACAACCTGGAATTGTCTGCCCTTTGGTGTACTCATGGTATTGAACTGGATCGCGCCTCCTCTTTCTTTATCGAGGTCATAGAGGAGTTTACCATTATCCAGTATCACCTGTGTACCGCTTTCCGTGGCAATGACGCCATTGCCGGCACTGTCAAGCACCACCTGCCTTCCATCGGCCAGGGTCAGCACCGCACCTGTTTTACCGGGCAGGATCTCTGTTTTGGCCAGGGATTCAGGATTATTCACTGGTTTATCGTTGTTGCCTGCCATCCAGAAATAAGTAATTCCTCCCGCCATCAGCACCACGGCGGCTGCATACCTTACCCAGCCTCTCTTCCAGAGAGGCAACACAATAGCCTCTTCTTTTTCTGCTGCTGTTTCCCTGTTCCTGATATCATGGATCTTAGCCAGGATGGCCTGTTCCGTGGCTTGCTCCGTACCGGGCAGGAAGAGCATCAGCTGCTCACGCAGTTTTTCTTCATCATCCAGCTGCGCAAAAAAATGACGCCGTTGAGCAGAAGCTTCCAGCCACTGCTGCAGCTGTTGCTGTTCCGCTTCGGAAAGATTGCCCTGTAAATGCCTGAGCAATATGTCTGCTATCTGGTCAACAGTGGTCATACTATTTATTCTACAACCGGATGATTAAAACCAACCATCCGTATTTTATTTTTTTTGATTTTTTTTATCAGGATAAGAAACCGGCTCCCCGGCTGATCACTGCCAGGAGGATCATGGCCATAGGATCCTGTCCCAGCGCCTGTTGCAGCAGCCTGATGGCGCTCACCCGCTGATTGGTAACAGTCTGCACTTTTATCTGAAGGCGTTCTGCTATTTCGGCGGGTTTGAGCCCTTCGCGGTAAGAAAGAAGAAATACTTCGCGCATGCGGGGAGGCAGTTTGTCCACTTCCGCATAGATCCTGCCCAAAAGCTCCGATTGCACTTTTTCTATGTAGAAATCCTCATCATCCTGTTCATTCAGCAATTGCAACAGTTCTTCTTTCTTTCCCTCCTTCATATGCAGATGCTTCAGCAGGTTGAAGCATTTATTGCGAACGGTCACATGCAGAAAAGCAGCTACCCCGTCGAGGGTGTAGAACTCCGTCCGCCTGTTCCATAACTGAACAAAGGTTTCGGCTGTAAGGTCCTGCGCATCAGCGGGCTGTTCCAAAAACCTGCTGGCAAAAAGGTACACTCGCTTATACAGGCGTTTGTACACCTCCGCAAAAGCAGGCTCGCTTCCTGACCGGAGACCTGCCAGCAGCTCATTTTCCTGATATGACGAATAGTTGCTTTCCAATTGCTTAAGCCAACAAATGTAATCAGTTATAAATAATTCACTCCTGCTGCGCCTGACAAATTCGTAAATTGTACAGGCAAATCCACGGCAATGCAATACCAGACTATCGATGCGCCTGTAAGTCTCAGTCCTTTCGTGAAATGCTTCTGGGCCTTCGAGGGGAACCAGGAGGCGCAGCCTTATGTTTACCGCTCCCTGGCCGATGGATGCGCAGAACTGATCTTTCATTATAAAGGACTGTTCCATGAACCTGATGTTCAGGGCAATCCTTTTTATGCGGGGCTGGCAGCACAAACCACTCTTTACAAACGATATATAACGCATGAGCCCTTCGGCATCTTCGGCGCTTATCTTTATCCTTTTGCCATTCCCCTGCTGTTCAAAGTGCCCGCTCATGAGCTCACCGGCGAAATGCCGGAACTGGTGACGCTATTGGGCAATGAAGGAAGGGTATTGCAGGATAAAATATTCCAGGCCGTCAGTCATCATCAACGCGCAGTCATCCTTGGGAATTACCTGGAGCAGAAATTACAGAACCGGTTAGCTGAGCACGAAGCCGTGTTCAACGCCATCCGCCATGTGATTCAGGCGGAAGACATCAATAGTATCCCCGCACTCTCCGGCATGTTCTGCATGTCCGAAAGAACACTCGAAAGAAAATTCAAAGACTTTGCAGGACTGAGCCCCAAGCTGCTGTACCGTATCAGCCGCTTCAAATCAACACTCAATGATTACGGCAATCAACACCGCAGCCTCACAGATATCGCGCATGCCTGTGGGTATTACGATCAGAGCCATTTCATCAGCGAGTTCAAATCATTCTCCGGTTATCACCCCCGGCAGTATTTCCACGGCAGGCCGGAAGGCATCGAATGGCGCGATGTGTAAGTTGTCGGAATTTTCCTATTTGTATTTTCTTCCTGCCCCTAGATTTGTAAAAAAAAAATCATGTCAGCAATTTTTATCCCGGAAGGTTATCAGCGAGTAATGCCCTACCTCATCATCCGCAATGCGGAAGAGTTTCTGCCCTTCACTCAGCAAGTATTCGGCGCCGTTGAAAAAATGATACGCCGTGGCGAAAACGGTGAACTGATGCATGCAGAGATCTATATCGGCGACAGCACTATCATGTATGCCAATGCATCAGAACAATGGACGCCCATGACGGCCGGTTTGTATGTGCATGTGGCCGATGCCGATGCAAGTTATCAGTTGGCGCTGCAGGCGGGTGCCAGTTCTGTGATGGAGCCAGCCGATCAGTCCTATGGCCGTTCCTGTGGCGTGCTGGATCCATTCGGGAATACCTGGTGGATCACCACAACCCAATCACCTTCCACCACAGGCCACCAATAGCAAACCATATCAGCAGAAAGAGCACACTGATGAAGAAACCATGCTTCCACCAGTCTTTCATATCAACATAGGTTGATCCGAAAAAGATGGGTGCAGGACCATGCCCGTAATGTGTAAGGCATCCCATCAGTGTGGCTGCTGCCCCCAGGAAGATGGCCAGCATGGTGCCGGGCACTCCCACGGCAATACCAACTGAAAGGAATACACCATACATGGCGGCTGCCTGTGCAGTAGCGCTGGCGAACATATAATGACAATAGGAGTATACAAGAATGATCAGTGGAAATGCCCACTGCCAGCTGAGCCCGGCTATTTCGTTACCGATAACATGACCGAACCAGCTGATGAAGCCAAGTGAATTGAGATAGGATCCCATCATCACCAGCGAAGAAAACCACACGATAGTATCCCATGCTCCTTTCTCGGATTTCACATCTTCCCAGTTGAGCACACTGGTGAGCAGCAACACACACAGGCCGATCAAAGCACCGGTAGTGGCATCCACCCGGAACAGGTTTCCGAAGATCCACAATACCAGCAGCAGCACAAATGTGCCTACCATCAGCCATTCCTTTGTAGTGATCGGCCCCATCTCTTTCAGTTTCTGTGCAGCAATGGCCGGCGCTTCCTTGGTGACTTTCAGTTCCGGCGGAAAGAAACGATAAAGAAAAAGCGGGAGTAAAATAAAACAGACCAGTCCGGGTACCAGTGCAGCGATTGCCCAACTGCCCCATGTGATATGGATGCCCAGGTCTTTTGCAAATTTCTGCGCCATCGGGTTGCTGGCAGTGGCCGTGAGGAACATCACCGATGTAACCATATTGGCATTGTAACTACTGAGCGTAAGAAAGGCACCGATCTTACGATGCGTGGCTGCATCTTCCGGCAATGAGCCCATATTCACAGCAATGGATTTCATGATGGGAAAGATCACACCACCTGCCCTGGCCGTATTGCTGGGGATGGCAGGCGCCAGTATCAGATCAGCTGTATTCAGCCCGTAAGCCAGTCCCAGTGAGCTTTTTCCGAAGAGCCTGATAAAATAATAAGCAAGCCTGGTGCCAAGTCCGGTTTTTATAAACCCACGAGCAATAAAAAAGGCAAGCCCGATCAGCCAGATGGTAGAATTACCAAATCCACTCAATGCATTGGCTACGGCCCTGGCAGGATCACCTGGCGCCAGTACCTGCGTAACGGCGCACATGGATATGCCGAGCATCGCCATGGTGCCCATGCTGCCTGCTTTGAGAATGATGCCGATGATAGTGGCCAGGAAGATGGCCAGCAGATGCCAGGCATTCGGAGCCACCCCTTCAGGCACAGGAATAAACCAGATGATCAGACCGATCAGAACTGTAATACCCAGCGCCTTCAATTTGATTTCCTGCATAGTAGTTGTTTATAAAGATGATCAGAACCGGATCTGCAACTGTGCAACCGCCGCACTGTGTGAGTACTGCGTGGTATGCGGAATATCTGTTTTGTACAGATCGATGTTGACCCCGATCTGCAGACATACAAAATAATTATCTGCAAACTCCATCATCAGCATGGGTATGAGGGTCTGCCTTGGATTACTGTTGCGCTTTGTGCTTTCGTCAAAATATTCATAGCGCGATGATAACTCTACTGCCCGCATACGCGGATGTCTGAACTCATAACGCAGCTGTGGAAAGATATAAAAACCGCTCATTTTGAATTCACTGATGTCAGGCCCTGGACTTCCGGCAAAAGCATTGTAAGCCGCAAAATTGCTTCCCTCCTTGTATTCCGCATTCAGGTTAAGGCTCCATTTCTCCGCCAGTTTGAAATGCGTACGTATATCCGCACCCCAGGCGCTGCCATGCTGCTCCTGCGTACTGCCATTGGCGGCATTCACACCGAGGGTGATCCGCTTGCCGAGATCAGCCTCGATACGAGCATACATATGTTTGGAATTGTCATTATCTGTGGGCTGGTTCTTATTATTCCCGTTGTGCACTCCCGCAAAATAACGGAGTGGCACAACCGAAGAATCCGGGTTGATATTTCCATATACGCCAACCCCCAATTGAAAGCTCTGCCAGCCGCTGCTGCCGAAGGCCATGTACTGGTTGGAATAATCGAGAGACCGGATCAGGTCAACCGGAATGGCATCTTCAATGCCGAAAAAAGGACGGTACTGTCCGGCGATCACATGAAAATATGGACTGAGGGAATATCGTATAAACGCATTCTCCAGTACTTTGGAAGCAAGATTGGAATTACTGAAATCAGCAAAATTCACCAGTATGGCGGCATCGAAATGGTCGTTGATCTGCGCTTTCGCCTGAAAGCGTACCCGCTTAAGCGAAAAGCTATTGGTATTGCCTCTAACCGTATCCGGAAAATGCTTACCATTGACATCCACATGTTTATTGAGCGAATAGGTATACCGCGTCTGCAGCAGTCCGGCAAAACTCAGGGATCTTTTATAAGCTGAATAATTGGAAATACTCGTATCACGTTTGGTCTGTGCAAGGAGGGAAAACGACAACAAAAGGAAGAAACAGAGTATCGATATTCTCATAAGCTATAGAATAATTGATCAACTGGTACTTAATAATAATCAATTATTCTTATATAACCGAAAAAAAGAGTGTGCCCAGTCGCTCGCGTCCCGCGAGTGACTTTTATTCCGTCACCTCCCGGCGACATGGTGTTCGCCGGAGGCGAACAAATATAAGTAACTCGCCAGAGGAGAGCTACTGGCGGCATACTGCGAAAATTTCAGGCAGGCTGCCTGTTCAATATCTCCAGCTGGCGCATAGCATATGAATACGTATGATCAAAAATATGCTGTGCGTCCTTTTTATCCATCAGACTGTACCGGATCATATCCGGAGGGTCCAGGAAGAGATTGCATTGAGCAGCCTTTGCATAC
>NZ_JBQCGW010000066.1:0-6816 GCF_051955275.1 Pseudobacter sp.
TGGCGGGTACTGTGTTCGCCAGAGGCGAACTAATACAGATCACTCGCGGGGACGCGAGCGACTGGGCACATGCTGCATCTTCTGGCGCACGGTGCGTTAAGTTATATCTGCTACTGACCGGAATAAATAATATCACTGAATTTTGATATTGGACTGCTGATATCATAGAAGTCTTCCCGGATCTGTGTTACTGCATTATTATTGGTACTGAACGTGAGGATTGCATATCCGTTCGATAGTTGCTGTGAAGGCGGAGGCTGCAAAGTGGATTCGTTCCACAATACTTTTTTTGCAAGACCGGTGACCATGCCATAAGGGATGGCTGCATGTCCCACACATCTTGCATACGTGGAAGTGATGAAGGTCGGTTGTTGCGGTTGACCAGGCGGAGGCGGAATGATGGTAGGGTTTTTATACACGATCCCATTGTGCACATGCCCCCAATACCAGGCAAAAGGATCTCTTCCCAACGCGCCATTGATCTCGCCCCAGAGTGTGGACACTGAAGAAGCGTCCGCCGCAAAACCATTGTGGTGCGTGAAGAGGATGGTCTTTCCGGGATTCAGGTTGATCTTGCGCATCCAGGTTCCCTGATAGCCGGTGGCTCCGCCGATAGTACCTGTCATGAATGCATTGGAGCTGGATGACTGATATGCGGTATCGAGACCGATCAGCATCCAGTCTGCCAGTTGCAGAAAGAAAAAACTGGAGCCTGCCTGCGCATTGAAGAGAGAATTCGCTCCTTTGCGGGAAGCATCCAGTGCATCATCGAAATATCCATTGGCGCCGCTGTACATTTCATGATTGGAGTTGAGCGTGAATGATCTTCCCTTGTATGCCGCGGGCCAGCATTTGATGAGATTGCTCACTTCTTCTCCCGGAAAGAAATAATAGCTTCCGTTATTACTGGTGGCCAGGGGTGTGCCTGAGTAATACACGTCGCCAAGGTGAATGATATAATCGGGGTTTTTGGAAACGATATTTTGCAGTACCTGTTGAAGCGTATTGTCTCCCGTGCCGCAATCGCCTAGAACGGCAATGGTAACAGTGCCTGGCTTTGCGCCCTGCAGTTGCAGTACCGGCGGTCTGTTGGTGGGAAGATTCTCTCCGTAGTACCAGAGATTACACAGCAATGACTCTAGCAGGTTGAAGAAAGCGATGAGCCAGCCCTGATCGAAAGTGGCCCAGACTTCTGCGCTCAATACGCTGCCATCTCCATAGATGAGTTCATGGTTGTTGAAATAATTTACATTCGGCTGCGTCATTTGAGAAGTAGCAAGTCCGGCAGAGATCAGATACAATAATGCTTTTATTTCATACTGCTCCACTACAGTGAACATGGAAAGATCGATAACACCCGGGTTATTGAGCCAGTACAAGATCATTCCCAGTTCTACAGCTCCATCACCTTGTTTGTAATTGGCCGGTGGTGATGGAATGAATCCGGACCAGGCGCCTTTGGCCACCATAAAGCTGATGAGCTCGTATTCACAATCGGGAAGATAATCGAGAAGTTCCTGGATCACTGCGGGAAGAGATCCGTCCGGAGATAGATGCTGCTTTAATGCAGCCACACGCTGCGCGAGTTCCTGTTCCATGTTGCGATAAGGTTTAAAGGTTTAATGTTTGTTGCGGTTACTATTAAGTTACGACTAATTGTTTATCTTTGCCTCCGCATTTTAAATCTGCAAAGCCTTGAGTCATGTAATGCTTTTGACATATCTCATGTAAGTTCTCCCGCCTCTACGGGAGCAGGGATTCCCTTTTCTTTATTTTAATTTTATAGTAATGGCAATTTCACAGAAATATGGCCGTACCTATCATTATCCGTTTTCTCCGGGTACTGAGAGCGACGACCGTATACAACATAATTACTGGACATACCTGCAACAGCTGCCGGTGATAGTGCATACGGAAAAGCTGGATGGAGAAAACAACTGTTTGAGCAGGTATGGGGTTTTTGCTCGTTCTCATGCGGCTCCTACTAATTCTCCCTGGACGGAGTCTATCCGCATGTTCTGGCAGCAGATCAAAAACGAGCTGGGCACACTGGAGATCTTTTTAGAAAATCTCTATGCCGTGCACTCCATTGAATACAGGAAGCTGGATCATCACTTTTATGTGTTCGGGATCCGCGACCGCGATCAGTGGCTGAGTTGGGAGGAAACGAAATTTTATGCTAACCTGCTGGACCTTCCGGTGGTACCGGAAGTAAGTATTGGCAAACCGCTGACAGATCAGTTGGCATTTGAGAAGGAAGTAAAAACCCTGGCAACAGGCTGCGGCGCATTTATGCCGCATGATGCCAAAGATGGAAAGCCTGTGACCATGGAAGGAATTGTAACCAGGAGCTGGCATGGTTATCCCGTTGATCAGTTTGAGCAGCACGTATTCAAGTACGTGCGGCACGGACATGTAAAAACGGATCAGCACTGGACCCGCCACTGGAGGCGGGCAATATTGAATAATGAAGGAGGTAAGTATGTGGACGATCACAAAAAATAAAGAATGGTCATTACTTGAGCAGGAATTTGACTGGGTGAAGAAGATGAGTGTTACCCCACAGGACCCTGTGCATCATGCTGAAGGTAACGTTGCTGTACATACGCAGATGGTACTGGCTGCACTGGAAGCCATGGAACAGTATCAGTCTCTGGATGAAGCCCTGAAAGAAATACTCCGGGCAGCAGCCCTGATGCATGATATGGAGAAGTACAATACTACAATCATCAATCCGGATGGTAGCATCTCTTCTCCCGGACATGCAAAACGCGGCGCACAAACAGCGCGGGTATTATTATACACGGAACTGAATGCTCCTTTTCATATCCGCGAACAGGTGGTGGGATTGGTGCGTTATCACGGTCTTCCGCTCTGGTTGCTGGAAAGGCCTGATCCGCTGCGGACGCTGGTGCGTGCCGCGTATGAAGTGGATACGCGCCGGCTGGCCATCCTGGCCAGGGCCGATGTGCTGGGCCGCATCTGTGCCGATCAGGCAGACCTGTTGTACAGGATCGATTGCTTTGAGGAGTTCTGTAAAGAGTATGATTGCTGGGGAACTGTCCGCAGGTTTGAAAATGCCAACGCAAAGATGCATTACCTGTTGCATGAGGATTCACATATAGACTATATTCCTTTTGAGGAGCCTGTTGCCGAAGTGATCCTTATGAGTGGATTACCGGGTGCAGGAAAGGATACCTGGATCAGGAAGCATTGTGCTGACTGGCCACTGGTATCGCTGGATGGCATCCGCAATAAGTGGAAGGTGGCGCCTGATGATAAAACAGCTAATGGGCGTGTGATCCAGGAGGCGAAGGAGCAGGCGAAAGTTTTCCTGAGGCGCGGACAGGGCTTTGTGTGGAATGCCACCAATACCACCCGGCAGATGCGTACGCAGCTGATTGAATTGTTCATGACGTACAAAGCGAAAGTGCGGATCGTTTACCTGGAGCCACCATACAGTGCGTTGGTGAAGCAGAACAAAAATCGGGAAGCTGTTGTGCCGCAGCGTGTCATCGACAAACTGATCGGTAAGCTGGAAGTACCTGCTGGCTGGGAAGCCCATACAGTTTCTTTCATCAATGTGGAGGAATTGGCGTAAATTATGGAATGATCATCAACAAAACCATTAACATCAATGCGCCTGCATCCAGGGTTTGGGAAGCGCTCACCACACCCGCTATCATGAAGCGGTGGATGACAGATGCAGAAATGGATATTACATCAGACTGGAGAACGGGTAGTGCCATTGTGATCTCAGGAAACCTGCATGGTATTCCTTATGAGAACAAAGGCACTATCCTCCGGTTTGAACCTTACTCCGTTCTTAAATACAATTGCTGGAGCAGTCTTTCCCAGCACGATGATGTGCCGGAGAATTATTCACTCATCACTTTCCGGCTCATGGCTTCAGAAGGCATTACCACACTGGTATTCACGCAGACCAATTTTACTGAAGATGTCATCTTCAAACATTTCAATTTCTACTGGAATACGGCACTGCAGTTATTGCGAAGGCTGAGTGAAGGCGAAGCTCTTCCTTATTAATTTCCGGTTTTTTGCGGTATATAAAACCGGGCGTGCACAAAATAGTAAAAGCATCCTCCACAGGCATAAGCCGCTACCTCCTGCAAATCCCCCGTGAACCTGAAGGAAAATAAAGCGATCAATCATTACAGTGGCATTTTCTTCCCCATATTCTACCCCTGTCTTAGGCCTAAAACCCCCGCGGCTTTTGAATTGTAGCGATCGCATGGCGGCGGTTTGCTTTTTAAATATTAAATTTAGAAAAGCGCCTGCTTATGCGAAGCCTTTCTTCTCCCGTTTCCCGCAACTTCATCGAGAGCGTGCTGGTATTGTTATTATTGCTGGCATTGATCATGGCATTGGTTGATACGCTGAGGATCTTCTTTGGTGTATTCACATTCGGTCTGATCTTTTATGTGTCATTCACCGGTCCCTACGAAGCCCTGGTTAGATTGGTGAAACGCAGGAAACTGGCTGCAGTACTGTATTCTGTGGTGTTGATAGTTTTAGTGGCATTGCCATTTGTGTATGTGATCACCGCACTTGGGAAGCATGTGAAAGATGTAATGCACCTGGCGGAGGATGTGAAACTGCACGGTATTCCGCCATTGTCGCCCAAGGTAGCGGACTGGCCATTGGTGGGGAGCAGTATTCAATCTTTCTGGCAGCATTTGCAGGAGAATCCCAAAGAAACCATCATGGGGTATGAGCAGCAATTGCAGGTGGTATTGCATCATCTGCTCACGGGCGGCGCCGGCGTGATCGGGGCAGCCTTGCAGATCATGCTGGGCATCATCATTTCAGCGTTTATGCTGGCTGCGGGAAATAGCGTACTAACGCCTGTGACAGCAACCCTGCAGCACCTGCTGGGAAAGCGTGACGGCCTGAGTTTGTTGGAAGCTACCGGTCATGCGATAAAGGGGGTGGCGATAGGAGTGATGGGAACAGCTTTCATTGCCACGCTGATCTCCTGGATCGGCTTCGCGATAGCCGGACTTCATTTCAAAATACTTCTGGCCGCGTTGGTGTTCTTTGTGGTGCTGATCCAGGTAGGACCATTGGTAGTCTGGCTGCCACTGGTGCTCTGGGCTGCGTTGGAGGGACATAGCGGAACGGCCGTATTCCTGGGTGTTTATGGCGCTGCCGTACTTGCGGCAGATGCCGTGCTCAAACCTGTGCTGATAGCGAAGAGCGGCGGCAAGCTGCCCTTCCTGGTGCTGTTCACGGGAGTGGTGGGAGGCATGGCTGCCTGGGGATTTACCGGAATGTTCAAAGGCGCCATCATCATGGCGGTCTTTTATACAGTGTTCACTTCCTGGCTGGAAAGGAAACAGGACCAGGGTGAAAAAACGGTTTTACAGGCCTGAGCGGTTGATTGGTTCAACTGATCTATTCCACCATCAGGATGATCTCATTGTCGCGGGCCAGATCAGTGCTCAGGGTGAGCGTTTTTGTCTGAGACCCATATCTGATACAGAGTTCGGCAGTATTCGGAGGAATGGAGCCCAGGTTGTCTGCTACAAACAGTAAGCGGTTTTCTCCTTTTTTAAGTTTGACCGGAATCTGCTGAACAGCCTTTTTTACAGGGAATCCTCTGGCGATCCATTTGCCATTCACACGTAATGAAATACTGTCTCCATCCTGTATTTCCGTATCTCTCAATTCCAGTACGATATCAGTTGTATTGATGGTAAGCGTTGCAATGGACGTAGTGTTTCTCCTTGAAGGAGTATCAGCAACCGGTATTGTTTTTAAAGGTGTGTGATATATATCTGCCACCAGGAATGTAGCGTAAGCATTACTTCGGTTTGAAAAAGAGAATTCATACTCCTGCGAATCGATAGTTGCCCGCAGGCTGCCTGTATTGGGTTGCAGGTTCCCGTAATTGTCCGCGAAAAGAACCAGCAGGTTGCGGCCCGTATCAAGTTTAAGTTGCTGTACCCTGTTATTATCATTGATCTGTTCCCGGGTGAAGATTGCCCGACCGTTCTGCAGCAGTGTCACGGTGTCCTTATCATATTTTTCATTGTCACCCAGACGGATCGTGATTGTACTGTTTTTCGATTCCTGTTTATCGTATTTACCAAGATAGATTTTACTGATTTCCGGATGCAGGATCCGCTGAATACTTGAATCTGCCAATGGCTTGTTGCCTGCTTTGGTGAGTGTGATAGGCTCGCGGTACAGGAAATCGCGCAGCATTACTTTGGAGTGAACCCAGATCTCATCTTCATCATACAATCCCCTCATCCAGAAATCGGCTTTGTCGATGAACATCCTGTTCAGTCTGATAGTATTGTTCTTCATCTCCAGGTTACCGTTGAAATACCAGAGCCAGATGCCCAGTGAGAAAGGAGTTTGCTGAATGGGATATTTGCCGCGGCCGATACCTAGTTGGGTCTCATTCTTGCGCGCCAGCATCAGTTCGTACATGCCGGTGAACTTACCCTGAGTGATGGTGATCACTGCAGGGTATAGCACCCCCTGTTCAGCTTTTCCGATATGCAGCTGGAAATTGATATCTGTGTATCCCACCCGTTTCCAGGTCATCTTCCAGATGCCTGTCCACTGATCAGTTTGTGCGTTGGCGGAACAGCAGCCTAGTACAGTAATCAACAGGATTGGCCATTTCATGGTGGCAACTTAGTCAAAAAAACTGAAGATGACCGGGTAAGGATACATGGCCGGGGCCGGGGTTGGTCAATTCCTTTCCGGGGTTTGTCCAGTGAGTACAGGCAATTATGCTTATTGGAATAACTTCAGTGAACAACAATAAATTTTAAATGAAAA
>NZ_JBQCGW010000067.1:0-3219 GCF_051955275.1 Pseudobacter sp.
CGGAACTTTTAAGAGAAGAATCGGGGCTGGGAATATGGGTGGAGTTTTTTAATCCCCGGATCTACAAATTATCAAAAGGAAGACCTGTAAAGATTTTCAGGAAACTGCCGAAAGATATCAAGCGGGTAGATATATACCGCCGCCTGGTAAGGGTTAAAGAGTTTCGTAACCTGTTGGTTCATTCAAGATTTCCATTGATCACAACTGAAGCAGATATTGGATATTTAGAGGAAATGAAAGAAATCTATTCAATACTTCTTCAGCTGATTGATTGGCTGGGAGAAACGCCTGCCATCACTTTGGAGCAGTTCAATGAAGAAGGCCGCCAAATCAGGTCACTGCTGATGAACAGGTAGTTTATTACCTGAACTGTATCGCCCGCACCGGCTGGATCATTCTTACAATAATAGTTGGGATCAGCAATACCAGAAAACAGATCAGGAAAGTGCCCAGGTTCACCAGGGCAATCTGCCACCAGATCAGATGCACTTCGATCCTGGAAATATAATAGGCGTCTTCGGGCAGGGTGATCAGTCCGTATTTCTGCTGCAGCCAGCTGATGCCCAGTCCGATCAGGTTTCCGAAAAACAGCCCCGAACAGATAATTACGGTGCCGTGGAAGAGGAAGATCTTCTGGATCGTCCAGTTGCTGGCCCCCAGCGCTTTCAGCAGGCCCACCATCCTGATGCGTTCCATCACCAGGATCAGCAGACAGGTGATGAGATTGAGCGTGGCGATCACTATCATGATGATGATCACAATCATGATGGTTTTGTTCTGCAGGCCCAGCCAGTCGAAAATATTCGGGTAGATATTCCTGATAGTGGAGGCACGCATGCCCATGGGCAGCTCGGGAATGATGCTTTCACTCACTTCATCCATCTTATTGAAATCTTTCAGCAGCAGCTCGTAGCCTCCGATCTGATCGGAGGGCCAGTTGTTGATGCGCTGCAACAGGCGGAGGTCACTGATGGCAATGAGTTTGTCGTATTCCTCGATGCCCGTTTTGTAGATCCCGGCGATCAGCACCTTGCGCACGCGGGGAGGGGAACCGGCCTGGATGAAGTATACGAAAGTGGAATCGTTCGTTTTCAGGTTGAGCATATTGGCCGTATGCTCGGAGATATTCAGTTCTTTGGCATAACTGCTGTCGGAGAAATTGATCCATCGGCCCGAGAGCAGGAATTTATCCAGGTTTTTGAAATCGTAGTTGGCTTCCACCCCCTTGATCATCACGCCTTCGATGGTTTCTTCTGATTTGAGGATGGCGCTGCGGGTGGCAAACGCCTGCACAGCCCTTATCTCAGGATGTGTTTTAGGAAGATTGGTGATGGAGTCATTTTTCTGGATGGGGTATTCCTCTGCAATGGCTACCCTTGCTCCGCCCCAGCTCTGCACGCGGATATGGCCCCAGAAACTGAATACTTTCTGGCTGATGGTTTCCTTGAAGCCATTGGTGAAAGCCGTGGTAAGGATCATCACCGCCACGCTGATGATGGTGGCGCCAACAGATAAACGGATCACGAAACGTGAAAAGGATTTCTGCGTATTGAAAGCGGTCCGTTTAGCTATAAAGGCGGCGATGTTCAAAACTGGGTATGTTTATTGCGCCTCAAAAATAGCCGCTGTGCTCAAATACTGCTAATGTTTTTTATGTAAATATGTTAACATTGTGCACAGTACATTTATAAAGTAAATTGTTTGGACGATGAAATGCCTGTACCTGCTCTGTTTGACGATGATCACCGGTGCTGCCATGGCGCAGATCCCGGATGCCGTGTATTCACCCTCTATCAAGTCGGTTCAGCTCTACCGGAGCGGCGACCAGCTCAGTTATCCCGTGATCCGCCTCAACAGCAGCGAAAAGCTGGAATTGCATTTTGATGAAATAGGAGGGGGCGTGAAAGCCTATTCCTACACTTTCCAGCTCTGTAATGCCGACTGGACGCCCGCCATTCTCAGCCAGTTCGATTATATGCGCGGCTTCATGCAGCAGCGTATCAATACGTACAGGAATTCCAGCATCGCTTTCACTCGCTATACGCATTACCAGGCCACGCTGCCCGACCAGAATATCTATCCCACCCGTTCCGGAAATTATATCCTCCGCGTTTTCCTGAATGCCGATACATCCAAAACCATCTTCACCAAAAGACTGCTGGTAGTGGATGAGAAAGCTACCATTCCGGCACAGATCCAGCAGCCTTTCAACGGGCAGTATTTCCGTACCGGTCAGAAAGTGCAGTTCAAAGTGCAGCTCAGCGATGCCCTGAACGTAAGCAACCACCTGCAACAGGTGAAAGTGGCCATCCTGCAGAACTACCGTTGGGACAATGCGCATACCGATCTCAAGCCTACCTTCTTCTCCCGCAACTCACTTGAATACAATACGGAGAATGATGCCGTATTCCAGGCAGGGAAGGAGTGGAGATGGCTGGATATGCGCAGCATCCGCTTCCTCAGCGCTCAGATCGAAAGCGTGAAGAACAAGCCCACCAGCACGGATCTGATCATGAAACCTGATGGCGACAGGAGCGGCCAGCGGTTCAATTTCTTCCGCGATGCCAACGGCATGTACACCATCGAGACCACGGAAAGCATCAATCCTTTCTGGCAGACCGATTATGCCACCGTTTACTTTTCGTATGTGCCCAAGGGTAATATACCCTTTCCTGATAAGGATATCTACCTGTTCGGACAGCTCACGGATTACAATCTGCGCGACAGTGCCAAAATGAAATTCAATGCAGAGAAGGGGATTTATGAAACCAGTCTCTTTCTGAAGCAGGGATATTATGATTATTGTTATGTAACGATCGATAAGAATGATCCGAAACGCCAGGCGAGTTTCGAATTCACGGAAGGCAATTACTGGGAGAGCGAAAATGAGTATATGATCCTGGTGTATTTCAGGCCGATCGGCGGCCGTGCAGATGAGCTGATAGGGCTGGGAAGGGTGAATTCCTATACGGGAAGGCAGGGGATCATAAGAGGGCAGAGTTATTGAGTGGCGCATCCGGCAAGGGTTTCAGCCGATCCGGATAAATTAGCGTTAATGATTTTCAATATTTTATTTCATTTCATTGTTGGATAAAATCATTTCTCCTTATCTTTGCGGCCGGCAGGTCTTACACGACCAGCTCCTGCAGAACCCCCCAGGACCGGAAGGTAGCAAGGGTAAGCGGTTGTAGCGGTGCGATGTAAGTAATCTGCCGATTT